>CAIYPC010000543.1 GCA_903927975.1 uncultured Bacteroidota bacterium
TCAATACTATCGCAAAAAAATCAAAGCCGAAAATGGCTGGGCTGTTGTTGATTATTTTAAATCCGGCAAAGTTCAGATGAAAGGAAATTATTTGGATGACTCATGCAAAAAACAGCAAGGTGAGTTTTTGATTTATGATGAGAATGGCATCTTGGTCAATGAAAATCATTTTATTGATGGCAAAACAGATGGTCGCGAAGTTTTGTACTATCCAAATGGCAAAACTCGCGTGGAAGGCTTCAATAAAATGGGCAAGAAAGAAGGAGAGTGGAACGCATATTTTGAATCGGGAAAAATTTCTGGAAAGGCAAAGTATAAAAACGATAAACAAATCTCAGCCAGTTTTTATAACGAAGATGGAAGCCAGAATGATAAGGTAACAGAATTCGAAAAAGAATCAGAATATCCAGGAGGTGCAAGTGCGATCGCTGAATTTCTTTCCAAACATTTGAAATATCCTGATAAGGCTATCAAGAATAATATTCAGGGAACTGTTGTTGTTCAGTATATCATTGATAAAGATGGAAGCGTAACAAATGTTCAAGTAACCCAGAGCGTTGATCCGCTGTTAGATGCGGAAGCTGTTCGCGTGGTCAAAAAAATGTCCAAATGGCAACCGGCAGTTCAAGGAGGCAGAGTCGTGAAATCATATAAAAAACAGCCCATTGTTTTCAGTTTTTAAATAATAACAGTGATGTATAACCGAAAATTAAGAAGCGATTTGAATTTCAAATCGCTTCTTAATTTTATCAACTTTCAACCAATCAACTCTCCAACTTCTAAGGAATCTTCGATCTGATATAATTAGCTTGCTCGGTTAGCCCGTCATATTGTTTCTTATCAGCAATTTGTTTTAAAATATAATTGTTGATCAAAGGATCAGTATCTACTCTGGAGTCCTTAGGAATCGCATCGCGAAATTTTACAATTTCATCAACGCCTCTTTTAAGCCTGTCTGTGTTTTGAACTTTAGTCAGCAAATCTGCAAATGATTCCAGAAAATTTAATTTCTCCTGGGTGGGTGGCATTTTGCTAAAGCCTTCAACAATCACATCAAAACTGTTTTCATCGCCAGGCGATGTTAAAAGAGCACTTGTGATAGCATCGCTTAACCTTCCTTTTAAAGGTTGATGTACCAATCTTTTTGCTATTGCAACTGCTGTAGCCGTATCGATTTTCATCAGTGCATCCAAAGCATTGCCTGCAATACTATAAGATGAATCATTCACTGCTTTCATGAAGAGCGGCTTGTATTTAGCTTTTTGATATTCGCCCAATCTTTCAATCGCTTTGGCGCGAACAAGTGCTTTGGGATCGCCAATTGCAATATTTTCAATGATTGGTTCAAATTCAGCTTTAACGGCATCGTTTTTCAAATTCAATTTATCCAATGCATAGATGCGCAATTTGTCGAAAGGATCCATCACTGCTCTTTTCAAAAGATTGACCGCTTTGGGGTCATCTTGTTTTGTTGAACAATATGCAATTGCTTCGCGCCTATCTAAAAACAATCCTGCATAATTATATTGATGAATAAAATTGTCAATTGTTTTATTGTCTCTCTTTTCACATAAGATCGCTTTGTCGCCATCTACATTAACAAGGTCTGGCATTTCAGTATAATTGAAAGTGAACGTGTCAATTTTATGTTCAACCCAAACCTTATATCTTTCTTTATCGGCTCCATTATAAATATCAATCGCAATCGGCAGCTTGAATATTTCATTTTCTTTTTGTGTTTGCGTGATAACAACTTTCACTTCTTTTAAACTGTCATTATATAAATAATCGATATTCAATCTTGGATTACCACTTCCAAAATACCATTCGTTCCAGAACCAATTCAGATCCTGACCAGTCACTTCTTCAAAAGCCAAACGAAGATTGTGGGCTTCCGCAGATTTGAATTCATTGGTTGTTAAATACAGATGGAGTGACTTGAAGAAGGCGCTGTCACCAACATAATTGCGCAGCATATTCAATATGCGCCCACCTTTTGAATAGCTCACGCCATCAAACATATCTTCCTTATCAGCATAATAAAACCGAACTAAATCTTTGTCTTTGTTTTCTGGTTGTAGGAAATAGGTATGTGCGCCTTCAAAGTTTGTTGCATCGCCGGCATCCTTGCCGTATTTGTATTCTTCCCATAAAGTCTCGCTATAATCAGCAAATGATTCGTTGAGCGTTAAGTTGCTCCAGCTTTCTGTTGTTACCAGATCGCCAAACCAATGATGGAAAAGTTCATGTGCAATCACGTCTTCCCAACTATTCCCATCAACCAATTCACGTGCATCCTGCTGTGCGCTTTCCTGATGAAGGGTTGCTGTTGTATTTTCCATCGCACCGCTCACATAGTCGCGTCCAACAATCTGTGAATACTTGTTCCATACATAATCAATGCCTGTAATGCGCGAATAGAAAGCCATCATTTCGGGCGTGTTGCCGAAAATTCTGCGGGCAACAGAAGCGTATTTTTTTTCTACATAATAGCTTACTTCTTTTCCTTTATAATAATCCTTCACAATGGCGTAATCCCCCACGCCCATAAAAAACAAATAGGGCGAATTCGGCAGATCCATTTTCCAATGATCGGTGCGTGTCCCATCCCCATTTTTCTTCTGGCTAACGAGCGCACCATTCGACAGCGTCACATATTTTTGCGGCACAGTCATATAAATTTCTTCTGTTGTTTTTTGATTTGGTTTGTCGATGGTGGGGAACCATGCCGAGTTGGCTTCAGTTTCACCTTGTGTCCAAACTTGGGTGGGTTTGTTTTTTTCTTTGCCAGTTGGGTTAATAAAGTAAAGACCCTTTGCATCGGTGATTGCAGCGCTGCCTTTTGCTTTTAACTTGTTGGGTTTTGAAGTATAATTTATATAAACCGTATAGCTCTCATTGTCTTTATATGTTTTGTCGAGATGAATGTTCAATGTCATTCCATCATATTCA
>CAIYPC010000544.1 GCA_903927975.1 uncultured Bacteroidota bacterium
ATAAAATAGATGCAATTCAATATTTGAAACAAAAATAATAGATAGTACTTCTATTATTTTATTACATCCGTTAAAGCAGAATTTTTTTATATCTCACAACAAAATCAATCGGGTGAACAGCAGGGATTTTTGAATCGAAATAATCCTTGATATCTTTCGTGATGATAACAAAAGCTTTTGCGTGCACAGCACATTGATGTTGCAGTCCATCTTCCAGATCAACAAAATGTGTTTTGAAAATTTCCTTGATATAAGAAGCTTTCACATCTGTGATTTTAAAAGCTGAAAAAGCAAGTTGCATCTGTTTTTTATGCCAGTCTTTATTCTTAACAAATTCGCCCAGCAAAAAATCAGTGATAATAAAAGTTATGGGAGAAACGATTGGCTTTCCAAAATGTTTGCGGATAATGCGCATGCAATCAACTGCGGTGGAATGATCGCTTGATGATGCATCGAGATAATCAATGATGATATTCGCATCCAGAAAAATCTTCTTCATCTTTTGATGTCTTTGAACAACTCTGCAAGCACATCTTTTTTTCCTGAGGAGTAAGAACCGGCAGTTTCTTCAAGCCACAAATCATTATTATCGGAAACCTTGTATGATTCTCTTTGAATAGAAGACAATAAATCATCAATAAATTTCGAAATGCTTTTATTGTGTTTGCGGGCATGACGCTTGATAAAGCGTTTATGCTCTGCGGAAATCATTATGGTCAATTGCTCTTGCATGGGATAATCGTTTCGTACAAAATTATAAATTTATACGAAATTAAAAACCCTTTTTTCTTCATCGTCAAATTAGCTGACCATCTTCACCACCATCTCCTTCAGCAGCGAAGCATCTTCCTGCGCAATGCTGTTAACACCAATGCTTTTTAAATTATAATCGTGCAGTAATAATAACACAGCTTCAACGCCTTCGTATTTATAATTTCTGGCTGCGGTCATATAATCTTTCACAAAAAACGGATTGACAGCAATGACGGATGCAATTGCTTTTTCATCGCTGCCCAAGTGCTGAAAGATCATGTACGTTTTGCTGAAAAAATTATAAAGCGATGGCAATATTAATTGTATTGGCGCGGCTTTAGGGTTGGCTTCAAAATATTGAATGATGCGAATTGCTTTTGCCAAATCTTTTTTCACCAATGCATCCTGTAATTCAAAAGCATTGTATTCTTTGCTTACGCCAACAAATTTTTCAATATCGTCTTCGGTGATATTTTTTCGGCTTGCTAGGTTAACAAGAATTTTGTCGATCTCATTATCAATACGACTCAAATCGTTGCCGATATGGTCAACCAACAACATTAACGCTCTTTGTGAAATTGAATAGCCTTTTGATTGCACCAACTCATTCGTCCATTCGGGCAATTGGTTATCATACATTTTTTTTGAAATGAACATTTCGCCTTTTTCTTTCAGAAGCTTTGCAAGCTTACTTCGCCCATCCACTTTTTTCTCTTTATAAGAAACAACAAAAACTGTTGAAGAAAGTGGGTGATCAATGTATGGCTCTAACTTATCAATATCGCGCATTTGCTGCGCCTCTTTCAAAAGAACAACTTGCCTTTCAGCAAACATCGGATAGCGCCTGCATGCATTGATTACCGCAGCCCAATCAGCATCCTTACCATAAAATACACTTAGGTTAAATGAAGATTCAGCTTCAGAAAGAATATGGTGTTCAGCATAATCAATTAGCTTATCTATATAATATTCTTCCTCGCCTTCAAACCAATAAACGGGCTTGAAGCTTTTGTTTTTCCAGTTATTAATAATTTTCTCAACAGACATATCATAAAAGTTGCGCTGCAATATTACATAAATCATTAAAGGCAAAGGCATTTATCACCTCAGCGTTTGTGTAGTATATGTTAATAAACAAGTACTTACGACCCGATTATTATCCTTTAAATAATTTTGGCACGGTTTTAGACAAATGGAGAGTTGAACGGAAAAAACTCCTTAAAACACATTTGTTAGGAATCATTTTTAATCTTTAAGAAAAAATAAAATTTATGAGCACAACCAACTATCCATCGGCAACACCACAAAGCCAACCTCCAAGAAGAGATTTTAAGAACCTCATCATCGGCTTATTAGCTGCAGGTTTTTTAGGCACTTGGGGCTATTTGCTTTACAACAACAACAAACAAGAACAAGTTCATCAAACAGACCAAACTCAGATAGCAAAAACAACTGATGAAAAAGGTCAAATCCAGAAGAACTTTGATGATGCATTGGTTCGCCTTGATTCTTTGACTGGCAACAACAACAAATTGCAAGCTCAGTTGACGACAGCAAATTCTGATATCGCAAAAAAGAAATCTGAAATTCGCGGCATTCTTAATAAGAAAAATGCAACTACTGCTGAGTTAATAAAAGCAAAACAATTGATCAATGATTTGAATAACAAAATCAGTGATCTTGAAAAACAAGTTCAGGACTTAACAACTCAGAACACGCAGTTGACTGCTGATAAAACTCAGTTAACTCAGGATAAAGATAAACTCACTCAAGACCTTCAAACAACAACTACTGATAAGCAAAATCTTGAAAAGAAAGTTGATGTTGCTTCTACTTTGAATGCAAACAACATTGCAATCACTCCAGTTCACGAAAGAAAGAATGGCAAAGAAAAAGTTACAACAACTGCAAAAAGAGTTGACAAATTGGTAATTTCTTTCGATGTAAATAATCGTATTGCTCAATCTGGACAAACTGATGTTTATGTATGCATCACTGGACCAGACGGTAAAGAAATTTCAGTTCCTGCATTGGGTTCTGGCTCTTTCACCACACGTGAAGATGGCGACAAACCTTATACAGCAAAAGTTCCAGTTGATATCGAAGCTGGCAAAACTAAATCTGTTCAATTTGCATGGAAACAACAGCAAGGCACAGACTTCCAGAAAGGATTATATAAAATAGAGATTTTCCATAATGGTTTCAAGATTGGAGAAGGCACAAGAGAATTAAAGAAAGGCGGATTGTTCAGCTAATATATATTTAGCAATCTCTGAAAAACCTGATATAATAAAATGCCCCGCATATAAATATGCGGGGTTTTTTTATTTAAGGAACAAAATACAAGGAACAAGTGACAAGGATGCGCCTTTAGACAATAAGATGAATTGCATTTGAATTCGCACTTTGAATTTTAGACTTTGTTCCTTGTCATTTGTTCCTTGTCACTTGTTACTTGTTTTCTTGCATTTCTTCTTAGAGAATCGCTCTCAATGAAGCCCTACCCGTATTAACTATCTGACCATCTCCCGGTTTTCTCCCTTCGTATTGAAGACCAATTTCAAGATTGCCACCAAGCTTTTTTGTAAGATCAATGCTCCACAAATAATTCTTTCCGGGCGATAAGCCTTCTAAAATTACATAGCTCACCGGAGAGCTTGTTGAAGCTGGAGTTTTGCCACTGTTGTAGGAGATACTTGTGTAAGTAAATCTTCCAAGAATTGAAGTGCTCTGTAGAATATTATATTTAGCTTCTGTGTTTATTGAGTTAGAAGAATATATCTGACCACCGTATGCCTCTGTATTTGATTTCCTGCTTAGTTTATAGCCTATCAATATGCGAAGAATTGATTTGTGTGTATAGGTGACATCAGGCGCAGCAGAGAACTGTTTTAAATTATAATCGCTGCTATCAATATTTGTATTAGAACTAAATAACTGATTAACTCCTTGCTTAAAAGTGCCGTTCAAAACAATAGAGCGAGACATATTTATCCTCGTGCGCAGTGTCCATTCTTTCAGCGCTCTGCTTTCG
>CAIYPC010000545.1 GCA_903927975.1 uncultured Bacteroidota bacterium
CAATGCAAAATTTTTTTACCACACTTCGTTTCAGAGACCCGGATTTTAATACCCACGCAAAAGAATATTATCCAATAATAAGTGATTTTTTACAACTTGGAAAATCAGGCATCAGCCAGGGAGGATATAAACGTTTATTGCATCCAGGAAGTAAGGCTTTAGAATGCCAACCAAATATTGTGCTGGTTATTTGTGAAAGTTTCAGTATGTATAAAAGCAGCATGAGTGGCAATCCGTTGAACAGTACACCTTACTTCAATGATATGTGCAATCACGGAATATTTTTTGAGCGATGTTTTTCTCCAACTTTTGGCACAGCCCGTGGAGTGTTTGCAGCTATTACCGGAATTCCTGATGTGCAATTATCGAGATTTGCCACCCGCAATGCCGCCTCAGTAAACCAGCGAACTATCATCAACGATTTTGATGGTTATGATAAATTTTATTTTATTGGTGGAAGAAGTCAGTTCAATAATTTCGGTGGATTGATTGCCAATATAAAAGATGTGCATGTTTATGAAGAAGGAAAATATCAATCCGAAAATTTAAATGTTTGGGGCATCAGCGATAAAAATTTATTTCCCTCATCTTCTGACTTCGATGACTTTCCAGTCTCCATCAGCTTTGAGATCGCCATGGCTTTTTTCTGATCCAATTGTCCACATTTTTCACGATAACGGTCTGTATCTTTCTTAAAAGCTTTTGCATTCATTGCGTCTTGCGCCTCCATTCCTCCAACAACCATTGAGTGTTCAACCATCAAGCTCGCCCATTTATTGCACCCCACGTTATAGCTGGTAACGTCGAACGTCACATAAATTTTGTCTTTTTGTGTCCCATCGGCATTTAACGTAATAAGGGCAAAAACTCTTTCTCCTTCCTCATTAAACTCAGCTACGAGCATCTTCAGGCGGCCATCTTTATCTTTAAATTGAAACCCTTCTTCTCCTCCCAAAGGCTCTTTGTTTTCGCTGTCCATGGCCATCCAAGCAGCATCAGTTTCTTCCAGAATGCGCTTTTCCCGGGTGGTTGAATCCACACTCTGCTTCGCAAGCTTACCGGCTAGCGCATTAGTCAAAGGATTTCTTGCCAGAAATTCACGGAAATTATCTGGAGATAACAAGGCGACATTCATCACGTCTACTGTCAGAGGATTTTCCGCTGTGCGACCAATATCTTCATCCCCTTCTAGCCGCGCTACTTCTAGTGCCTCTCCAATCTTCGTGGAACAAATTTCTGCTACCTGATGCTGGGTGGCTTCTTTGCGCAAGACTTCATCATCTTGAGAGAACTCGTTGGGCGTAGCACTCGAACTATAGCTCCACTTTCCGGCTTTGACCCCCCAAAAATTCGATTGCATGCATTCCACACCAGCTTTTCTACTTCGCGACGCCGAACTGGGGTAGCCACTATTCAAACAGATCATATCATGTTTGAATTCAAAAACCTCAGCTATTGGGTTCAAAAGCCATGTAGCTTCCCCTGCAGGCATACGCATCGTGCAACGAATGGGCTTCCAACGCCCTTTGTCTGCCAGCACCTGATTGCGTGCTAGCGTCAACTCTTTACTGATAATTGCCGGAGCAACTTCCTCCTCAGATAGACCTAAACTCTTTCCCAATTTCACATAAGCGTCGAAAATCTCATCAAAAAACACTCCAACAGCCGCTTTAGCATTATCCTCTTGTTTTTTGAATAACACAGGGTCATCGGATAGAAATTCGCTGGGATTGGGACCTCCTAATCTAGGATCTTCATAG
>CAIYPC010000546.1 GCA_903927975.1 uncultured Bacteroidota bacterium
CCTCGATTCAATTACTAAGGGCTAATAATAAAAAAAGCAGATACCATAATCTCGTGGTATCTGCTCTTTTATAACTGAAAAGCAAAATATTCTTAGCAGAAATATTATATGATAAAATTGCTGAGAATAAAATTCAATAAGGAAGGCAAATTTTATTAATACCCTCTGTCGCGTCCGCCACCACCGCCATATCCACCACCGCCGCCACGGTTATCGCGACCACCGCCGCCACCGTAGCCTCCACCTCCGCCACGATTGTCACGACCGCCACCACCACCGCTTCCGCCGCGTGGAGGTTGTTCTTCAGCCTGCTTCACAGAAAGCTGCTTGCCTCTAGCGAGTTTAGCTCCATTGAGTGCGAGTATCGCTTCTTTTGCCTCAGCATCTCTGGGCATATCGAGAAAACCAAAGCCTCTGCTTTTTCGTGTTTCTCTATCGAGTGCAACTTTTCCCGAGGCTACTTCGCCGTAGAGCTCGAACATTTCTTTTAAGTCGACGTCATCAAAATCGTAAGGAAGGCCAGCTACAAAAAGCTTCATGTTTCTGATTTAGGGAATAAAAATAGGATGAAAAAACCAAATGCCGAATCAACTGTAAAACTATTTATTGTTTATTTGTCAGAAGGTTAAAAAATCAATTTTTAATGCTCACGTTCGACACTTTTGCTTCTTCAAGCACATCAGGATTATGAGAGCAAATGAAAATGCCCACCAATACTTCGTTTGAAAGGTTTTCCATTTCGTGCTCGCCTACTGTAGCAAATGCTGCGCCTTCGTTTGCAGCCACGCGCATGATAACCTTTTTGCCTATTCTTTGCATCTGCACAACGCTATATTTTGCACTGTCAGCACGAATTTCATCTTCCGGATCACGCATGTTCATTCCTGGTTTCACGCGCCATTGCAATACCGTGAGCCCATCGCCGTGCAGCACACCACTTATATGAACGGCAGAATCAGCAAGTGACTCACGAACCATCCAGCCAATTTTACGATGCCCTTCTTTTCCCCCTCCTACAAATTCAAAATGCGCGGTGAGCGTGAAATCTCCCTTCATTTTATTATATGCATATTGAAATTCATCGCGTGCAAACCAAATATTATAGCCTGCACCTTTTAGTGTAAAAGTTTTTGTGTCTTTGTCGTAAGTGGTTGATCCTTTCATGCGCGGATTGCCAACATCAGCATGATTTTCGAAAATGCCAGTATCGTATTTTGTACTAGCAAAAGATGCTGCACATAAAAACATGAAAAAAAACTTCATAATAAGTTTATTTGATTTTGGCTTGACAATGCTAATAAACTGTTTAGGAACTAAAGATCATTTTTTCGAGGTTGGTTTTGGTTTGAGAGACTTGACGTAATCAAAACTTTTGGAAAGATACGGTTTTAATTCATTGATTTTTTTCAGAAGATCATCGGGCACTTCAACATATTCTTTCATTATTGCACCATAAGAAACAATCAGTTTGGTTTTATATTTCTTGAGAAATTCTTCTCTTTCTTTTTCGGGCAGGCGTATTCCCACTTTGCCATCATGATCCTGAAAAGTGA
>CAIYPC010000547.1 GCA_903927975.1 uncultured Bacteroidota bacterium
CATATTTCTACCTAAAATTTGCACGAGGCATCATGCGTTATCAGGTTGCAGGGGAATATTTCAAAGATTTCATGGAAGAATATATTGCTGACAAACGAAGTGTCACAGAACAAGAGCTCCAATTAAGTTGCTCAGAAAAAATCCATCTTTTTAATTCTTTAAAAGAAAATTGCAAAGATGAAAACAAGAGTTACGATTATCAATTCTATAAGGACAATTGTACCACCAGAGCAAAAGCCATCATCAAAAAAAATATATCTGAAGCTATCATATTCAAAAATATTTTGCCCGCAAAAGCCCCAACATTCCGTCAATTGATCCACAATTGTTTGGATAGCGGCAATCACAGTTGGAGTAAATTCGGCATCGATCTTTTGCTTGGCAGTCATTTGGATGATGTGGCAACCAATGAACAAGCCATGATGTTCTTACCTGACTATTTAATGAAGGGATTTGACAGCGCAACTATTGATCAGCGAAAATTAGTGAGTGATAAAAAAATTATACTTGCCTCTGGCAATAAAAACGCAGACAGCTTTTCATCGCTCTCGCCTTTTTTTATTTTTTCATTGATGGCGATTATTATTGTTGCGCTATCGTTCAACAACTCATCATCATCAAAAAAAATATTCAATGCATTTGATATCGTGTTCTTTTTCTTCATCGGTCTATTAGGAATATTAATTGCTTTTGAATGGCTTGGCCGTGTTGATGAAGTTTGCAGAAATAACATGAATATTTTATGGGCTTGGCCTACGCATGTTGTTGCAGCTTTTCTTGCAAAAAGAAAAACAACATTCGCAAAAAACTATTTTCGGCTTGCTGCAATAACAGCCCTTGTTTTATTGATGGGCTGGTTTTGGTGGCCGCAACAGTTCAACAATTCTTTTGCTCCATTGTTGGTTATAATAATCGTTCGCGGCTTTTTCATCAGCACAAAAAAATGATTTATGCCTGAAGAAAATTGGCTTGATGATAATAATCACGGTAAAGTTTTCTATAGAAAAATAGGCGGTGGCCCAGCCGTTGTGCTTATTCATGGCTTTGCCGAAGATGGAACCATCTGGGATAGGCAGATTGATTTTCTAAAAAATAATTTTAAATTAATAATCCCTGATTTGCCGGGAAGCGGGAGGTCAGTTGGGAGTGCAGAACTTGGAGTTCAGAGTTCAGAGTCGGGAGTTGAGAGTTGGCAGCCGCCAATCAATCATCCATCATCTAACATCGAACATCTTGCCATAGAAGATTATGCAGAAATAATCAATCAGATTCTTGACAAGGAAAAAATTTCTTCGTGCATTATGATTGGCCATAGCATGGGCGGGTATATCGCGCTGGCTTTTGCTGAAAAATATCCAGAAAAAGTAAATGGTTTCACGCTTCTTCACTCCACAGCGTTTGCTGACAGTGAAGAAAAGAAGACTGCCCGAAGAAAGAGCATTGAATTCATCAGAAAATATGGCGCTGCGGAATTCATTAAACAATCATCTCCCAATCTGTTTTCCGAACATACCAAAAGCAATAATCCCTCGATAATTCAGGAATTAATCGGCAGATATGACAACTTTAATGCCCATGCGCTCGTATGTTATTATGAAGCTATGATGCAAAGACCTGACAGAACCAACTTGCTGAGGGATTTTAAAAAACCCATCCAGTTCATCATTGGGGAAGGTGATAATGCTGTGCCGTTGGAGCAAAGCCTGAGGTTATGCTATTTGCCGGAATTTTCATACATTCATATTCTCGAAAGCGCAGGCCATATAGGCATGTGGGAAGCAAAAGATGAGGTAAATAATTTCCTGCTGGCTTTTATAAATCAGGTTATAGCATGATTCGTAAACTACTGAAAATATGGCTTGGCATTTTATGCTTATTCACCACTCATCTTTCATTTTCGCAATCGCAAACATGCCCATCCAATATTAGTTATATATCGGGCGATCTCACTCATTGGGCTGCATACACGGGCAATAACAAAAATGGCAATGGACCGAGCGCAATTGCAGTCAGGTATGATTCCATAAATGCACCAAACACAATTGGTGTTAGAACGCTACCTGAATATGGATTGCCGAATGTGAACGGCATTCAGGTTATCTCTAATGCAACAAATGATTTTTTTGGGGGGTTTCCTACAATACCAACAATCAATGGCTATAGATATAACAACTCAATTCTGTTAGGATCAACATCCATTTCATCGCGCAACTCAAATAATGGCACAAACGGTGGGTATATTCGTGGTGTTACATACAAATTTACAGTGCCTACGACTACCAGCTCTCAGCCTTATACCATGACTTATGCCTACGCAATGGTTCTTGAAAATGGTGCGCATCCCTCAAATAATCAACCTTTGATTTCGGCAACAATAAAAACAAATGATAGCGTGATCACTTGCGCTTCCCCTCAGTATTTTCTTCCAACAACGGGCGGGAATGCACAAGGAGGTGGAGCAGAACTTGATTCAGCAGCAGCCGAAGCAAACGGGTTTTCAGTTAGCAAACAATTGTCTCCGCACCCAAACCCAAATGCCACCACACCAAATGCGCCTCACTTACAAGATGTCTGGTACAAACCCTGGACAGAAGTGACATTCGATTTATCAGCCTATCGCGGCCAGCAGGTCACCATAACTTTCGAAGCTGACAATTGCGTGCCAGGTGGTCATTTTGCTTATGGCTATATCGCTATAAGAAACACTTGCGCAGGATTGGTTATTAGTGGAGATTCCATTGCATGTAGCAACAGCAATACTACATATTCTATCCCTGCATTGGCTGGCGCTGCTTATGAATGGGAAGTGCCCAGCGATTGGGTTATTACTTCGGGCGCAAACAGTAATATTATTAGTGTCGCTGTGGGAACGCAGCCTGGAAATTTAATTGCCCACGAACAAAACGGCTGCGCTAATCTGGCTGATACAATTCAGGTTTCCTCAACACCGCCCACGATTCCAGGTAACGTAGCTACTGATGCGCTTGTATGTGCGGGCAATAATTCAACGCCTCTTGTACTAACTGGAAATAACGGAAATGTGGTCAATTGGATATCATCAACTGATGGAGGCACAACATGGTCAAACATCACAGTTCAATCGCCTTCTTATACTGCTCAAAATTTAAACACTACAACTATATTCAAAGCACTGGTTCAAAATGGGCCCTCATGTGCAGTTGATACCAGCACTGCTTCAACTGTTACTGTTGATCCAAAAAGTGTTGGTGGAAATTTAAGCCCATCGACCCTGAACTTTTGTGCAGGGCAAAATGTGAATTCTGTAATTGTGCTGAATGGAAAAGTGGGAGATGTGGTGGATTGGCAAATATCTCAAGACAGTTCAACCTGGTCATTTCTAAGCCCATTAAAAACCGACACATCTTATAACCTTTCTTCTATTGCAGCAACAACTTATTATCGGGTGATTGTGAAGGATGGTGTTTGTCCAGAGGATACAAGTTCTGTGGCAACACTTAAATATTTCAACACGCCATTTCCTCAGGCAAAGATTGATCCGGCGGACACCACTATTTGTTATGGTGCAACGGCTCCTCTAAATGCTGCTGTCTCAATTGGCACAAGTTATTCATGGACCAATTTCGATTCATTAACCAATGGTGGCAGCGGCAATATTTCATCAACGCCAACTCAACTAACGGCTTTGGCTACCCCATCAGCAACAACAGATTATTTTTTGAGCATCCAAAATGCGGGATGCCCAAATTCTTTAGTTGATACTTTTCATGTTGCAGTTATACCTCCGATTATTGTCAGTGGTATTCATGATACTTCAGTCGTTATTAATGAACCACTTCAGTTTAATGCAACATCAAGCGATTCGATAGAAGATATTTTTTTATGGTCGCCGCCTACCTTTCTAAATAATCCGAATATTCCAAACCCAATTGGCATTTATGGCGGGGAGATTGATTCCATCACATACATTGTTCGGGCAACAGATTTTGCAGGATGTTATGGACAAGCGAAGGCTACTGTGAAAATATTCAAAACGCTGCCTGACATTTTTGTTCCAAACGCATTCACACCAGGTCAAACAACGAATAATATTTTTAGACCAATACCTGTTGGCATCGCTAAATTTGAATACTTCAAAATTTATAATCGCTGGGGGCAATTGGTTTATCAAACTTCACAAACAGGTATTGGATGGAATGGCAATTTGAACGGCCAGCCACAAGCCACAGGTACATTTGTATGGATGGCGCAAGGCGTTGCATATACTGGTCAAACTATTTTCAGAAAGGGAACAATGGTATTGATTAGATAGCTTGAATTCACGTGCCTGATATAATTCTCCCATAGAAGGACCTCATTTCGTGCTTTGTTGGTATAACTCCGCAGCTATTATCTTTGCGAAAATTTTTATGATGCGAAAGCTATTGTACATCTTGTTTCTTGCGCCTTATTTCTTTTTCTCTTGCTCGCCAAATAATGTCAATGAAGACAACAGCATAAAAAATTATTTTGATTCTGCGAGTGTCACCGGCAGTTTTGGTTTGTTCGATAATGGCACCGGTCATTTCACGATTTATAATCTTAAAAGATTTCGCGACAGTTCATATACGCCTGCATCCACTTTCAAAATCGTGAACTCTCTTATCGGCATTCAAACTGGTGTTATTAAAGATGAGAAAATGGTTATAAAATGGGACAGCGTAAAACGCTGGAACCCTGACTGGAACAAGGATCTGACGATGGAAGAAGCTTTCAAAGTATCAGCCGTAAATTATTATCAGGAAGTTGCAAGAAGAATTGGAAAAGACACGATGAAAAAATGGATCGATTCTTTAAGCTATGGGAATAAAAACATTAGCGGGCCTGTTGATTCTTTTTGGTTGAACAATCATTTAAAAATTACAGCAGACGAAGAACTTGGATTGGTGAAGAAATTATATTTCGGGCAATTGCCTTTTTATGAGCGAACGCAGGAAATGGTTCGCAAAGTGATGTTGCGCGAAGACAATTCCAACTATAAGCTCAGCTACAAAACAGGATGGGGAAAAACAGAAAATGGAAAAGAACTCGGCTGGATAGTTGGCTGGATTGAGGAAAACAGACACCCTTATTTTTTTGTACTGAACATTGAATCGCCCGATGGTCATATTGACATGATGAATGTGAGACTGAAAATTTTAAAAGAAATCCTCTCGCAAATGGGATTTTTTAAGGGAAAGAAATAGAGAAGAAGGGATAAGGTGAAAGGAATAAGGTTTAAGAAATACAAAGCAAAAAATTATAGACGCAGATGAACCTACAGAAATCATACATCGTACATCCTACATCTTAAATTTTACTTGGCTTATTTTTTGCAATCTTTAGTTCGCTAAATTGCGAAACAACATCAATCATATAAATCAGTTAATCGGAAGTAGTGGTAAGATTTGAAAATATAAATTATGTGTGGCTATTAACCGCCATTCCTTTTTTAATTCTGCTTTTTATTTTCCTTATTCAATGGAAAAAAAAGACGGCAAAAAAAATTGGTGATGAACATTTAGTGAAGCTCATCACTAAAAATTATTCTCCGTTTAAATTTGTTTTGAAATTCAGCATTATAATAATCGCGATGATTGCTATTGTTATCGGCGCAATGAATTTTCAAAAACCGGGAAAAACGGAAAACATCAAACGCAAAGGTGTTGATGTCATGATTGTATTGGATGTGAGCAAGAGCATGCTAGCAGAGGACATTAAGCCAAGCAGACTTGAGCGTGCCAAACAATTGCTCACTTTATTAATGGACAAATTAGAAAACGATCGGATTGGGTTGGTGCTTTTTGCAGGCCGACCATATATGCAAATGCCATTGACAACAGACCACAGCGCTGCCAGAATGTATATTCAGGATGCAAGCCCAAATGCCGTGCCCACGCAGGGAACAGTGATTGCTGAAGCATTGGATATGGCAAACCATGCATTCAATAGCAAAGAACAAAAATACAAAGCCATTGTTTTGATTTCTGATGGAGAAGATCATGATCCAGATGCAGAAAAAATGGCGCAGGCACTGGCAAAAAATGGTGTGATGATAAACACCGTTGGCATCGGATCTCCAGATGGTGCGCCGATCATAGATCCTGTTACAAAACAATTAAAAAAAGATGCCGATGGACAAACAGTTATTTCAAAATTGAATGAAGTTGAATTAAGCCATTTGGCTGATTTGACAAATGGTATTTATCTAAGACTCGATAATATGGATGATGCACTGATCACATTATCACAACAGTTGGATAGCATTGAAAAAAAATCTCTGGCTGATACAGAATTTGTGAGCTACCAAAGTTTTTTTCAATGGTTTTTGGCAGCAGCCTTGCTACTGTTATTAATTGAATTTATTTTACCTGAACGAAAAATGAAAATTGCTTGAAGAAAAAATATTTTATATTAATGATGATGATTTCTTTTTGTGCTGCAAAACTGATGGCACAAAAAGAAAATGTTTCTATTAAAAAAGGCAATAGGCTTTATAAAGAACAGAAATTTGACGATTCCAAAAAGCAATACCAGAAAGCGCTGGAACAATCGCCCGATAATGCATCTGCAAATTACAATATGGGCAATGCAGACTTTAGAAAAAATAGTTTTGATGATGCTGTAAAATCTTATGATGCGGCAGCTAAAAATGCAACCGACAATGCGACCAAAGAAAAAAGTCTTTATAACAAAGGAGTTGCTTCCATCAAACAACAAAAACTGGAAGAAAGCATTGCCGCATGGAAAGATGCATTGAAAATAGATCCAGCAGATGAAGAAGCAAGGGACAACCTTATAAAAGCAATTAGAGAATTGAAGAACAAACAACAGCAGCAGCAACAACAAAATAAAGACGATAAAAAGAAGCAAGACAAAAAAGAAGATAATAAAGACCAGCAGAAACAAGATCAGGACAAACAACAACAGCAGCAACCCCCACAACCTCAAAAAAGCAGGCTCACCAAACAACAGGTTGAGCAATTGCTGAAAGCACTTCAACAAAAAGAAAAAGATGTGCAGGATAAAATGAACCAGAATAAGGTCAGGTCTCTCTCTCAGCCAGATAAGGATTGGTGAGTTTCAGTTCAGATTCAGTTCAGAGTTAGAAGTTATGAGTTCGGAGTTAGAATCCCTGACAACTCACAATTCACAACTCACAATTCACCATTGACCATTCACTATTCACCATTAACTTTGCAGCCTGATTAAATCAATTTGATGTGACATGCAATTATACTGCGAATCAATTACAAAATATAAAAGGCTAAAAACTTTAGAAGTAAACATTGGCGACTTGTTGCTGGGAAATTTTCATCCTATCCGCGTTCAGACAATGACAACTACTGACACGATGGATACCATTGCAACCGTTGAACAATCCATCCGATGCATTGAAGCAGGCGCTGAATTGGTACGCATTACAGCTCCCAGTAAAAGAGAAGCAGAAAATCTATTGAACATAAAAAATGAATTAAGAAAACGCGGCTATACAACGCCGTTAGTTGCTGACATTCATTTCACACCAAATGCCGCAGAAATTGCCGCGAGGATTGTGGAGAAAGTAAGAGTGAATCCAGGCAATTATATCGACAAAAAGAAATTTGAATTTATTGAATACAATGATGCCGAATACAATGAAGAGATCGATCGCATCCGCGAGCGGTTTACGCCACTCGTAAAAATTTGTAAAGAATATGGAACCGCGATGCGCATTGGCACCAATCATGGTTCGCTTAGTGATCGCATCATGAGCCGTTATGGCGATACGCCGATGGGAATGGTTGAAAGTGCGATGGAATTTTTGCGCGTTGCGCGATATGAAAGTTATCACAACATTTTGCTGAGCATGAAATCCAGCAATCCATTGGTGATGGTGGAAGCATATAGATTACTCGTTCAGAAAATGGATGAAGAATTTGGAGATTGTTACCCACTTCATCTCGGCGTTACCGAAGCTGGCGATGGCGAAGATGGAAGAATTAAATCTGCAATTGGCATCGGCACATTGATGGAAGATGGAATCGGCGATACAATCCGTGTTTCACTGACTGAAGATCCTGAATTTGAAATTCCGGTTTGTAAAGATTTAGTGAAGAGATACAGTCAGAGAGACGGAAAGTCAGAAAGTCAGAAAGAAAATCAGGGTACAACTTCCCAACTCCCCTATTCTCCATTTGAATATAAAAGAAGAAAAACATTTTCTGTTTCTAATATTGGAGAACATCATGTTCCTGTTGTGGTTGCAGATTTCATGAATGCTGAAACTGTTACCCATAAAGACTTACAGGCGATTGGTTATGGTTACAATGAAGCAACTGATAAATGGAATATTGGAGATGCAGCAGCCGATTATATTTATTCCGGAAAAAAAATAATTGATTTCGCATTGCCGGGAACATTGAAAGTAATCTGCGATCACAGCACATGGTTGAGCGCACCCGATAAAGAAAAATATTTCCCGTTATTTCAACAGCATGAATTCATTTCCCAGGAAGAGCGATCCGCTATCATGAATTTCGTTTCAGTAAACGCTGATAATGAAGTCTCATCAAAAGAAATATTGCAGGCTATAAGAGATAATAACGATGTTGTTCTTTGTGTCTGGTCAACAGCAATCAATGCCATGCAATCAGTGAGAAATTTTATCGCTCAATTAATGTATGAAGGGATTCATTGTCCCGTGATTGTTTGTGTTGAAAGTCACGACTCGACCATTGATGAACAGCTAATACATTTTTCAACAGAATCAGGCGCATTATTTTTAGAAGGCATGGGTGATGGGATCTGGCTGATGAATGACCCAAAAAAAATGATGAATACAAAAGTGAGCGGCAGAACATATCTCGAAACTAAAAACAATTATCAATTTATTAATAATACATCATTTTCAATTTTACAAGCCACCAGAACAAGGATATCAAAAACGGAATATATTTCATGCCCATCATGTGGAAGAACGCTTTTTGATCTGCAGGAAACGACTGCAAAAATCCGTTCTATTACCAATCATTTAAAAGGGTTGAAGATTGCGATCATGGGCTGTATCGTAAATGGTCCCGGCGAAATGGCTGATGCTGATTTTGGATATGTTGGCAGCGGTCCTGGGAAAATAACTTTATATAAAGGAAAGGAAATTGTGAAGCGAAATGTGAGCAATGATATTGCGGTAGAAGAACTCGTGAATCTTATAAAAGAAAATGATGCGTGGATAGAGCCTTGAGGAAATTATGACCGCAGAGGCGCGAAGACGCAGAGAACTGAGGGCTTAAAAATTTATATTCATTATCTCTGAGTCTCCCCGTCTCCGCGGTTAAATCTACTCAACAACCTTCGCTCCATCTTCAATCTGCGTTACATAAATTTCTGGCATCACATCAAATTGTTTGCTATAACTATCACGCATATACGTAGAAAAATCTTCAACCGAATCAGTCTTCACAATATTGATCGTGCAGCCGCCAAAGCCGCCGCCCATCTGCCTTGCGCCCATAACGCCACTAAATAACTTTGCTTGCACCACTAAAAAATCGGATTCTTTGCAGCTTACTTCATATCCTTTACTTAATCCTTTATGCGCCTCAAACATCATCTGCCCAAAAGATTTCAAATCTCCTTTGTTCAACAAGTCGCAACCATGAAGCAGTCTTGCATTTTCATTGATAATAAAACTGCAACGGCGATAAACCATTTCGCTTAATTCATCTTTATATTTTTCTAATTGCTCATTGCTCACATCACGCAATGAATTAATCGTCGGAAAATATTCTTTCAAAATTGCAACGCCTTCTTCGCATTGTTGTCTTCTCACATTATATTCTGAGCTTGCCAATGCATGGCTCACCATTGTGTTCACCAAAATAATTTTATAATCAGGAAAATCAAAAGGGATATATTCATATTCAAGGCTTCTGCAATCTAATTTCATGATATGTCCTTTCTTTCCATGCAAACTCGCAAACTGATCCATAATGCCACATTTCACGCCGGCGAATGTGTGTTCCGTTTTTTGTCCCAGCAATGCAAGCTCCATTCTGCTCAAACCAAAACCAAACATTTCATTAAGTGCAAATCCAAACGCAGAGCAAACAGCAGCCGATGAACTCATGCCAGCGCCCAAAGGCACATCTCCATCAATCACTACATCAACCCCAGTAATATTATGACCTATCTGTTTTAGATGATATGTCATTCCTAATAAATAAGTGGCCCATCCGTCAACAGGATGGATCTCATTTAAATCAAATGAAAAATTTTGTTTGTATTGACTTGCATATACATTCAAAATATTCTTTTCATTTTTTGCAATGGCCACATAAATTCTTTTGTCAACGGCACCAGGCAAAACAAATCCTTCATTATAATCCGTGTGTTCTCCGATAAGGTTTACGCGTCCCGGAGCGGCGACCACTAAAGGCTGCTGACCAAATTGCTCAACGAAACACGAGATGATACTTTCTTTCATTGCCGAAAAATAATGAATTTATATACATTGCTATCGTAAATTTTAATTATAAATTTTTCAGTTGCTCCAAAAACTTTCACAGTTCAATACCAGTCAACCTTTGGCTAAAATCATTATCTTGCGAGACAAAAATATTAGCATGAAAATTTTGAAAATATTATTGCCGATTGCATTTTTATTATTCCTCAGTGGTTGCGTTGAAATCAATGAAGATATTAATATCAGCAAAAATGGAAGTGGCGAATGGTCAATGAATATGGACATGAGCCAACTGCTCGATATAATGCAAAATTATATTGGTAAGGAAGAGCTTGACAAACAAATTCCACAAGGAAAAGTCGATACAGTGATTTTGATGAAAAGCCTTACTGATACTTCCACCACGCTTACAGCGGAGAGGAAAACATTATTAGGACAAGGAAAACTTCACATGAATTTGAATCTGGAAGAGAAGATGTTTAAAACAGATATGCACTTTCCTTTCAAAAATTCATCACAGTTGCAGGAGCTTTATAACTCTTTGGGAGATGGATCAATCGGCACAGGACAATTGATGAAAAATTTATCACCCGGTGGGAAAGGTGATTCCTCTTCAAACCAACCACAAGGGCCAGATATTGGTCAGATAAATTCACTTTATAATTTCACAAGCAAACCGGGTTATCTTTCAAGAACAGTTAATCAGGAAAAATTCAAGGCACTCAAAGAAAGCGCTCAATACGGACAAATGAAACAAGCCGGCGATATGGGCATGGAAGTTCCTTACACAATAACAATTCATCTTCCGAAGCCGGCAAAAAAAGTCACCAATACATTTGCAAAACTTTCTCCTGATAAAATGACTGTGACTATCAAATACAATCTGATTGAGGTTTTAGATCATCCTGAAAAATTTGAATATACGATTGAATATTAATCAGCATATTGCTGTATGAAAAGCAAATTTTTGCTGATACTTTTTATTGCTGATGCCATTATCGATTCTGCATTTCTTTATTTTCAGAAATACGAATGGAGATATGCAACAAAACCATTGCTGATAATCCTGCTTACTTTTTATTCCATTGTTGAGACAAATAAAAAAAACAAAATATTTTTTTTATTACTGACATCATTATTTTTTTCCCTTGCAGGTGATGTTCTTCTGATATTTGAAAACATTTCTTATTCGTTCATATTCGGGCTTATCAGCTTTTTGATTGCACATGTTTTTTATATCATAATTTTTCTTCGAATCAAAAGACAAAATCAGCCTGATAAAAAA
>CAIYPC010000548.1 GCA_903927975.1 uncultured Bacteroidota bacterium
AATCATAAACGACTTGTTTAGGCTATTTTTTATTTTCACTAAAATTAGAAACTTTCACTTTCAAAATGCGGGAATGAATAAAATTCTTTTTTGTCTGTTTAAAATATCATTGCTTGCTATTTCATGTGCATCCGTAAAAACTACTTCCTCTCAAAATATGTCACAACAAGGAATTGAAGGATATGTTTATAAAATTTCCGGCAACCAAATGCCTTCTCCCGATAAAAAGAACTCGTCTCCAAAAGGCATCAAAACTGTGCTGTATGTTTACCAGCTTACAAATATCGATCAGGTTCAGCGGCAAGGGCAATCCCCATTTTATTATTCTATAAAAACAAAATTCATTGCAAAAATCGAAACTGATTCTAATGGCTATTTTAAAATAAATCTTGATTCAGGTCGATATTCTCTCTTTACAAAAAAGGGTGAATTGTTTTTTTCCAATTCATTTGATCAGGATAATAATATTTCACCAGTTGAAGTTTTGGTTGCAAAATTTTCTAAGGTTGAATTCAGTGTTGATTATGATGCTGTTTATTGATTTTAGTCCGAAAGAAGAAATATGAATTTGTATTGCTTTTCCGACTTTCGGTCTTTTCCGACTTTCTGACTTCTTCTATATACGCTTCATAGTTTTGCACGGTTGCTTATATTTGCAATTCGAATGAGCAGTGAGGTTTCCCCAGGATTGTTGATGAACTCCCCCCGCGTTTTTCAAATTGCGGACAAGATTACTTTGTCCCAACCTCAAAAAATATCTTTAAAAAATTTGCACGGCAGCTCGCCCGCGTTTGTTATCAGTGCTATTTTTCAGAATGAAACTGCCAGTCAATTGAATCATGTGGTGGTTTGTGCCGATGCTGAGGCTGCGGCATATCTTCACAACAGCATTGAAAACCTTACGAAAGGACTTGATGTTTTTTATTTCCCATCATCGTTTAAAAATAAAAAAAATTATCGCCTGCTGAACAGCAGCCACGTAATGCTGCGAACAGAAGCATTGACCAAATGGAGCGCAGGTGGCAATAAAAAATTATTGGTCACTTATCCAGAAGCATTATTCGAGAAAGTGGTGCTGCCAAAAACTTTGTCCGGCAATATCATTCATATCAAACAAGGTGACTCGATTGATTTGAATAACATGATGGAAAAATTTGTGGGCTATGGTTTTGAAAGAACTGATTTTGTGTATGAGCCAGGTCAGTTTGCTTTGCGCGGAGGCATACTCGATATTTATTCTTTTGGGAATGAAAAACCTTATCGCGTTGAATTGTTTGGCAATGATGTTGATTCAATCCGCATCTTCGATCCTGAAACACAATTGAGCGAGCGAAAGCTTTTGCAGGTGAATATTATTCCCAATGTGGAAACACAATTTGATGATCAGGAAAAAGTTTCTTTGTTTGATTTTGTTCCTGATAATACGGTGATCTGGATGCAGGATTGGGAATTTGTGAAAGATAGGTTATTGATTGAGGAAGAGAACCTAGCACTTTTTTTGGAGATGGGAGAATCTGGATATAGCAAACGCGAAAGTGATGATGAGAATACAGAAAAAAGGAAAATAAGTGCTAATGATTTTGTTACAGTAAACTCGGTAGAAGAAGAAATAAAAAAATTTCATTTTATTGAATTTGGCTCTTCAACAACGGACATCGGTCATCCAACATCAACCATCGTTTTCAACACCAAAGCTCAACCTTCGTTCAACAGACAATTTGATTTGTTGATGAAGGATCTGAAAAATCGCGAAGCAAATAAGTATTCAATTTATTTGTTTGCGGAAAATCCAAAGCAGCTTGAGCGACTGCATGTGATCTTTGAAGATTTGCATGCTGCAATACAATTTATTCCCATCCCGATTTCTATTCACGAAGGCTTTATTGATGATGATTTGAAAATTGTTTGCTACACTGATCATCAAATATTTCAGCGCTATCACAAATACAAAGTAAAGCAGGCTTATAATAAAAATAAAGCGCTCACATTAAAAACACTCAGAGAATTACAGCCGGGAGATTATGTTACGCATATCGATCATGGAGTGGGCACTTACAGCGGTTTGCAGAAGATTGAAGTGAATGGCAAGCTACAGGAAGCGGTTCGCATTATTTACAGAGACAGTGATATTTTGTATGTGAACATTAATTCGCTACATAAAATTTCTAAGTATACTGGTAAAGAAGGAACCGTTCCGAAAGTGAGCAAGCTTGGCAGCGATGTGTGGCAAAAGCTAAAAGAAAAAACAAAAGCCAAAGTAAAAGAAATTGCTTTCGATCTTATAAAGCTATATGCGCAAAGAAAAGCGCAGGAAGGCTTTGCCCATGCGCCTGATAATTACATGCAAACCGAACTGGAAGCTTCTTTTATTTA
>CAIYPC010000549.1 GCA_903927975.1 uncultured Bacteroidota bacterium
ATGCAATTTTTTCTTTCCTTGCTCATTAATATTTCGTAGTTCACACAGCTTTTGCAGCCAGCCCAAAAAGCTTCATCCTGCGTTAATTCAGAGTATGTAACCGGCTCGTAACCCAAATCAGAATTAATTTTCATTACCGCAAGACCTGTGGTAAGTCCAAATATTTTTGAATCGGGATATTGCTTTCTGCTAAGATCAAATATTTTCTTTTTGATTTGTTTTGCAAGCCCGCCTTTGCGAAAACTTGGGGCAACAATCAATCCTGAATTGGCAACATATTCGCCGTGGCTCCATGTTTCTATATAACAAAAGCCAGCCCAAATCCCGTCCTTTGTAAAAGCAATCACGGCTTTCCCTTCGCGCATTTTTTGTTGAATATAATCAGGGCTTCTTTTTGCAATGCCAGTACCACGTGCGTTTGCAGACGATTCCATTTCGTCGCAGATTATCTGTGCAAAATTCTGATGTGTTTCATCAGCTATTAATATTTCAAATTCCTGTTCCATTGTGTTTTCTTGAGAATTGTGAGGGGATCAATGAACATATCATTGATGATTTACTTGTCTTGCCCTGCAAGACGATAGTTCCGCTGTAACAGGGGACACTATGGGTGATTGGTATCAACGTCGTACCCAAAAGGGAATGGGGCGAACAGAAAAAATAACGCTGATGGGCGCTACAAAAAACCCACGCTCAGTGAAGGCGTGCAATATCACTTTTGAGAAGTGTGATATGTGTAAGTTTTTTTTCATTTCAGTAATAGATGAATATGGGCTTGATAAATTTTACACTGCAAAGAAAAACATTTTTTTTAATCAATGCCAATATTTTAACGTAAAATTTTGATGAACAAAAATGGAAGGAGGGAGAGCGTCAGATTATTACAGGCACAGAATGTATAGCATCGCTCATTTCTTTGATCAGCGATGCATCTTTTTCAATGGCATTGCCAACAACAATCAAATCTGCCCCGGCTTTACAATTGCGATATGCTTTTTCAGGATCTTTAATGCCACCGCCAACTACCATTGGTATTTCAATTTGATTCGAAACGGCAGCGATCATTTCTTCATTGATAGAGCGTTTTGCACCACTGCCTGCATCCATATAAATCAATTTCATGCCAAGCATTTCAGCAGCCATAGCAGTGCACATGGCAATTTCATTTTTGTCTGATGGAATGGGTGTTGCATTGCTGATATAAGAAACTGTTGTAGGAGCGCCGCCGTCAATGACCATATATCCGGTAGAAATTATTTCAAGTCCGCTTTGTTTCACGAATGGCGCAGAGATCACATGTTGCCCAATCAGCAATTCAGGATTTCTTCCCGAGATAAGGGAAAGGTATAATAACCCATCGGCGTGTTTCGAAACCTGAGAAGGTGTTCCCGGGAAAAGTATAATAGGTATGCTGCAATTTTTTTTGATGAGCTGAACCACTTCATCCAAGTGATTGGAGATTACAAGGCTTCCGCCAACCAACAGATAATCAACTTTCGCATTCACGGTAAGCTCGACGAGATCATCAATTTTAGCGGCATCGACCTTGTCAGGATCAATTAGCACAGCAAAAGATTTTGCTCCTTTTTTCTTTTTTGCCAATAATGATTCGTAGATATTCTGCTTCATTGGTTTTGCCGTTCGCTTCTTGCAAAAATGCAAAAAGTTTTCGGGTTTAAGTAACGATGGGGCAAAAAGATGAAATAATCGCTAGTTGAGATTTTTGCTTCATGCCGTTGGTTTTTGATGAAACATACGTTCATCACGCGTTTACAGATTAATAAACCTTTTTTTAATTTTTTCCAAAACTAATTAATCGAAAAAAACGAAAAAAATGTGCAAAAATCAATTGAGGCAATGCCCGTCTACACAAAAAAAATTATCAACTATTTTTTCCACAGTTTGTTAATATTTAGAAACACCAAATATCAAAATCAAAAAATATTTTCGCTTTCCCCTTATCTCCAAATTGATCACCCAAAAATAATTTGATAGCCAGATGAACAACCAAGATAATCCTATAAAAGGCCTACAGTTTGCCCGCCGCTTCACAAAAGATAATGTGGATGTGTTCAGTCAGTTTGAATACGATTACCGTACATCGGTTATACGCAATCCAACAGGTGAGGTTGTTTTTGAAATGAACAATGTGGAGGTTCCTAAACAATGGAGCCAGATTGCCACAGATATTCTTGCTCAAAAATATTTTCGCAAAGCAGGCGTGCCTCAAAAAGATGGTTCGCTTGGAAGAGAAGGTTCCATAAAACAGGTTGCTCACCGCATGGCAAATTGTTGGCGTGTTTGGGGCGAACGCTATAATTATTTCGCTTCCGAAAAAGATGCGCAGATTTTTTATGAGGAGCTTGTGTATTGCATTTTGAATCAAGCTTGCGTTCCCAATAGTCCGCAATGGTTCAACACTGGTTTGCATGAAAGTTATGGCATTAAAGGAAAGCCACAGGGGCATTATTATGTTGATCAGAATGACGGGCAATTAAAAAAATCAACTTCAGCTTACGAACGTCCACAGCCGCATGCATGTTTTATTTTAAGTGTGGATGATGATTTAGTGAACGATGGAGGCATCATGGATCTGTGGGTTCGCGAAGCAAGAATTTTTAAATACGGTTCAGGTGTTGGAACTAACTTTTCAAGCATACGCGGAGAAGGCGAAAAACTCAGCGGTGGTGGCACTTCAAGCGGATTGATGAGCTTTCTTAAAATCGGCGATCGTGCAGCGGGTGCTATCAAATCAGGTGGAACAACTCGTCGCGCAGCCAAAATGGTTTGCCTTGATCTGGACCATCCTGAAGTGATGGATTTCATCAACTGGAAAATGGAAGAAGAGAAGAAAGTGGGAGCATTGATCGCTGCCGGTTATCCGAGCGATTATGAAGGCGAGGCATACAAAACAGTTTCAGGACAAAATTCAAATAATTCAATACGCATACCAAACGAATTTTTCGAGAAGCTCGAAAAAAATGAAGACTGGGAATTAAAAGCCAGGAGCGATGGCAGGGTGATGAAACGTTTTCCTGCCAAAGAAGTCTGGAACCAGATTGCGTATGCAGCATGGCGTTGCGCGGACCCGGGTACCCAATACGATACTACCATTAATGAGTGGCATACATGCCCAAATGGTGGCCGCATCCGGGCTTCCAACCCTTGCTCTGAATACATGTTCCTCGATAACACGGCCTGTAACCTTGCCTCTGTGAATCTTCGCAAATTCTATGATGAAAGCACAAACGCATTTGATGTGGAAGGTTTCGAGTACACGTGCAGGTTATGGACTGCTGTGCTCGAAATTTCTGTGCTCATGGCACAGTTCCCGAGCAAAGAAGTGGCTCAGTTGTCTTATGATTACAGAACGCTTGGCTTAGGCTACGCAAACCTCGGCTCAATGCTGATGGTGATGGGCATCGCTTACGATAGCGAAGAAGCAAGAGGCATTGCTGGCGCGATAACAGCCATCATGACGGGCATATCTTACAAAACTTCGGCTGAGCTTGC
The DNA here is from genome assembly GCA_903927975.1 of uncultured Bacteroidota bacterium. Lineage (GTDB taxonomy): Bacteria > Bacteroidota > Bacteroidia > Chitinophagales > Chitinophagaceae > Puia. The sequence continues at coordinate 3,514 of CAIYPC010000549.1, forward strand.
GGGAGTGCTTGGCGCATTCCCGAAGTATGAAGAGAACAAAAATGAAATGCTTCGCGTGATGCGCAATCATCGCCTCGCTGCTTATGATGCTGATGAATATGAAGGACTTCAAATTAAACCACAAGGCATCAAAGCAAAATATTGCCTTGATTATTTATTGACGGCGGCAACAAAGGCTTGGGACGATGCCGTGCAATTGGGAGAGAAATATGGCTATCGCAACGCACAAACAACTGTGATTGCGCCAACAGGAACAATCGGCTTGGTAATGGATTGCGACACGACAGGTGTTGAACCAGATTTTGCATTGGTGAAATTTAAAAAATTGAGTGGAGGTGGTTATTTCAAGATCATCAATCAATCTGTTCCCGCGGCATTAAGGCATTTGGGTTATGGCGAAAAAGAAATTGATGCGATTGTAAAATATGCAGTTGGCTCTGGAACTTTTGCAGGAGCGCCAGGAATCAATCATCAAACGCTAAGTGAGAAGGGTTTTATCGCGGAAGAAATTAAAAAACTAGATGCAGCCGTTGGCGCCGCATTTGAAATAGGTTTTGTTTTCAATGTGTACACTTTAGGTGAAGAATGTTTGCAGCGGCTCGGTTTCAAACCAGAGGATTATTTCAATTTTGAATGGAATTTGCTGGAAGCATTGGGCTTTACTGATGAACAGGTTGAAGCCGCAAATGATTATGTGTGCGGAACAATGACTGTTGAAGGTGCGCCTGCTCTGAAAAATGAACATCTTTCTGTTTTTGATTGTGCAAATAAATGTGGCAAGAAAGGCGAACGCTACATTCACGCGCATGGACATATCCGCATGATGGGCGCAACGCAACCATTCATCAGCGGCGCGATTTCCAAAACAATCAATCTACCGAACGAGGCTGTTATTGAAGAAATTGCTGATGCATACATGCTGAGCTGGCAATTGGGATTAAAAGCGTGTGCGCTTTACCGTGATGGCTCTAAATTATCGCAACCGCTCAGTAATAAATCTGATAAAAAGAAAAAAGCAGCGGAAGAAACAAGCGACAAAGCACAAGCTAATACTGACAAAATTTCGGAAGAATCAAATATTGTTGATCTCAGCAAATTGACCGTTCAGGAATTATTGGAAGAAGTAACAAAAAGAGTTCAATCTTCCCCTGATACAAAATTGAAACGCGCATTAGCAACGATTGTTGAAAGAAGGACACTCCCTGCAAAAAGACGCGGCTTCACGCAAAAGGCAAAGATCAATGGTCAGGCTATTTTCCTTCGCACTGGCGAATACAGCGATGGAACCGTGGGAGAGATTTTTATTGACATGGCGAAAGAAGGTGCTACTATGCGCAGCATGTCTAACTGCTTTGCGATTGCTATTTCTATCGGTCTTCAATATGGTGTACCACTAGAAGAATTTGTGGAGAAGTTTGTCTTCACGAGGTTTGAACCAGCCGGAATGGTTGACCATCCGAATATCAAGAGTACTACATCAATTGTAGATTTTATTTTCCGCGCATTGGCGTATGAATATTTGGGAAGAACTGACTTGGTACATGTACTTGATAAACCTGAAGTGCTCAACGCAGGCACTGATGATTGGGACGATATACCCACTTCATTAGAATACGAAAAAAAAACGCCCGAACTAAGTGATGTAAGGATTGTTGCAAAAGCTACTGCATCTAAACCTGCTTCTCAACCAGCGAAAGCACAAAAAATTGCGGCACCAAAAGAGATGCGGATGGATGCAGTGAATGCAGCAGCGAAAAATATGCAAAGCGATGCACCAGCTTGCAACACTTGTGGTCATATAACAATTAGGAGCGGCACTTGCTATAAATGTTTGAATTGCGGAAACAGCATGGGTTGTAGTTAATGGCTTGTCAACACCCTATTAAAAAAGGACGGTTATTTATATACTTCTATACCGCTCATGTCTATGAGCGGTTTTTTTATTTTGATGAAAATAACGCCAATGAACAACCGAAAATAAAACCTTGAAAAAATAAAAAGGCTGGTTCTGAACCAGCCTTTAATGCAAAAATTAAATAATTCTTATTTCTTATTCTTCACTATAAATTTCCCTAAATATTTTCCTGCATCTGCATAGCACTCTTTAATTCTGTCTCCGGTTGCATAGTCTTTGCCCCCAAATGTTCTGCCGGGTGCTTTATGGATTGAAATTACAGCTATTATGTTGCTCCGGTTCTCGGTTTCAACAATGGTGACATCAGCATCTATCTCTGCATTTTTTTTGGTAACATAAATGTTATATCCAGGTTCTGTAAATGTTGTGTGGAATATCATGGTGTATTTTGCAGGTTTTTTAGAGATGTTCATCTCGCTATGCTGTTCAAAAAGATCAGTGAACGCAGGCTCAAAATCATGCTTTCTATCACTAACCCACGATTTTTCCCATGAGTCGCCACGACCTGGCTCTTTTTGATTGTATTCATCTTTTTTCTTGCTTATGTAATCCTGCTCTTTATCAAATTTGCCCACAGCCATGCTATCGTAAGTAAATTCAACATTGATTGTTTTCTCATCTTTCAATGCAGCGAGGCTTCCTTCTCTTAGTTTAATGTGCTGCGCATTAACGCTGACGCAAACAGTTGCAAAAGCAAGAAATAATAAGGCAGTTTTGAGGAGTTTCATTTGAAGTGATTTTTAGGTTGATAATATATCAAAAATACCCAAAAACAATGATAGTCATAATCTGCAGTTACCAATTATCTATGAATTGATTTAAGGGAATTTTAAACTGCGTTTCATGCAATAAAAATGAGTGGGGTTATTTATTCAATCAATTTATAATGGTATGGGATTTTACTAAGATAATCGAAGTATATTTTCATGGTCAAATGATTATTTACGATACACTTGCACCACAATTTTAGATGGCTATCTTCGTTATAGATTTACAACTTAAAATCCAAAAATCAAGTACCATGAAACAAATCATCGCATTGTTACTCATCATCGCTTTTTTCGCTTCATGCAGCCGTTCGGTTACACCTTATGAAGCAGCAAGCAATCACTACAGCAAGTGCAGGGCAGTTAGATAAATGGTTATGGCTAAAATAAATTAATGAAAGGCTGCTTTAATCGAGCAGCCTTTTTATTTAATCCTTATTTTTATGCCCACTAATTTGCTTACATGATTATTCATTTTGGCTATGACAAAAAACAAGTACTTCAGGCTTTGCAATATCATTTCATTACCAGACCGGAAATAAAGATCCTGCTCATCGTTGTAAATGTTTTCACTATCATTTCCGCAGTGCTGTTTTACATGAACAAAATACAGCCGCTTTCTTTTTTGGTTTTTTCTGTGC
>CAIYPC010000550.1 GCA_903927975.1 uncultured Bacteroidota bacterium
CGTTTATCAACTCTAATTCAAGGGCGAGTTGATTATCATTATTGTCGTTGGCCCATTTTTCCAGATGGGATATCTGACTAAACCACAGGTCGGGCTTTTTATCATCATAGTGCGAATTAAAAGAGTCTACGAAGCGATATTGGTCTGCATAAGAGCGGTGAAGAATTTTTTCCTGCTGACCATTTGATGCAAAACCGCAGAGCAGCATTAATAGTACACCAATATATTTGCGCACTTGTGTTGGTATCATTTGAATGCGAAAATATAAAATAAAAAAACGTCTCAAAAACTATTCTGTTGTGTAGAAGTTATTATGGTCTGCATAACAGGAATTGTATAGTTGTGTAACTATCTGTTTAAGTATTGGACTTAAATATTTGAGTTAGTTAATTATCCGATGAAGTTGATAATTAAGTATTACGAATTAAATGTATTTTTATTCAATAAGTTAGATGATTTTTAGAGAATTTTTACCGTTTATGAACTTTTCCGACCGTTCGTGAACTTTTTTTGGATTCAGGCATGGTTTAGAGATAGATTGCACAAGATTTAATGAACGAGGAGCTTTGTTTCAAAGTTGAAAGGATTTTAAACAATGATTTGAAGCCAGGTTCAGTTAAGGCCCATTAAGACAGGAGTTTTATTTATGCCATTAACAAAAATACACCCAAACATAAAAATTATGCTTCGCTAATGCGAAGCATTTTTTTTAATATCCATTTTTGAGTCCGAACTGGCTTTTTGTGAGCATTATGATAAAATGAATGTTTTTTCAAAAGCCGCCCTTTTTTTGATCATTTTTACCGTTCATGAACTTTTTCGACCGTTCATGAACTTTTTTTGGAAAGCGGCTGCCATATAAGATACCTTGCATCAGGTTTTATTGAACAGGTGCTCTTGTTTCATAACCAACCCAGACTAATTGAAAATATATCCCATGGAGGCTCATTAAAAACAGGAAGTTTTATTTATGCCGCCGAACAACATACCCAAAAATAAAAATATGTACCCTCGCTAACCGCGGGGGCATTTTTTTGCATTCACGTTACAGTTTAAAATGTACCTTTTGTTCCAGTTCAACAGACCCGGGGAACAAGATGTTATTTTCCAAATGTATGTGTGTGAAAAGGTCATTCTGAAATTCCTCTAATTTCTGGAAAGCTACTTTATAAGTAGTGCAGGCATCCGCCGGAGCTATAAAGTTATTAGTCAGTTCAGCAATTCTCACGAATCTATCACCTTCTACAGTATGTTCATGCTGCATCATGCTGATAGGATTTTCAAGGGCGCCAAAGAAAAAGGGTGATAAAGTATTTGTACCGCTCTTTGATGCTTCTGCCAGTTTCTTAATTGCCGGAAAGAGGATCGTCTCTTCTTTTACCATGTGTTGTGTTAATTCATTTGCGCATCCTTCAAATTCCTGATAAAGTTCATTTAATTCAGGGTGCCTCTCTCCATGTACTTTATTGATCTTGTTGAGGTATCCTAATAAAAGAGGGATGCTTTCCCTTACGTAGGCGTGGTGAACAGACTCTATATACGCGGCTAATTCATTAAGGGGCATAAGCTTGAAGTCCACATCACTTTTAGCGGCAACCCGCATTATTTTTTCGTTCAGTTCCTGTTCAATTGTATTAAAATCCAGTTTCTTTTCCCTGCAAACGTCTGGCAGCATCCTGTTCCCTTTACAACAAAAGTCTATTCCGTATTTTTTAAAAACTTCCGCTGTTCTGAAGTCGAGGGCCACAATTCTACCTATTGTCATTTCCTGTTCCTGCTCAGTGATTATATTCATGATACCGTGTTTTTATTAATGCAAAATAACGACGGAGGAAATCTGCAAAATATGCGTACGATCATATTCTGAAAGGAATAACAGGGAAATCCTGAACGTTCAAATATTAGTTGATGCTCAGGTGCCGGTTCGATTATTTTGAAGACATAATAATATGATCTTAATCACCTGTTTTCATGCCTTAGGTCAGTATTGAACCCCTATGTAATTAATACCTTGTGCCGTGAAAAATGGTTGTCTCCAGATGATAGATATTGATCTTTTGCTTACACTGGGTGCGGTTTACAGGAAAGTCGATCAGGGTGAAATAATTTTCCGGGAAGGAAGCAGGTGCAATTTTTATTACCAGCTTGTAAGTGGAAAAGTGAAATGGATAAATATTACTGATGACGGCAAAGAATTTCTCCAATCTCTTATCGAACCTGGTGAATGTTTTGGTGAGTTGCCATTGTTTGACGGCGGTGTTTATGCTGCAACGGCAATTGCTGATGAAGAGGCAGTAGTTATAAAATTACATGAATCTACCTTTCATCAGATGTTGGTGTCA
>CAIYPC010000551.1 GCA_903927975.1 uncultured Bacteroidota bacterium
CCCGACTTCATTATTTGTCTTGAAGATGGAAAAAAACTTAAGATGTTAAAGCGCCACTTAAAAACAGCTTACAATATGTCTGTTGATGAGTATCGTGAACGCTGGGGACTTGGAGCTGACTATCCCGTCGTTGCCCCAAATTATGCAAAACAACGGAGCGCTCTTGCAAAAAATATTGGACTTGGAACGCGCTCAAGAACAAAAAAAAGCCCAGCTTAATTTAAAAATGAAAGTGTTATCACTGATCTTCACGGTATAATTGACCCTAAATAAAAATCTCCCCTAATTTTGATAGGCATATAAAATCTTTATAAAACAATAAGATGTGAATCATATTTACGGAATTCAATTCTAATATTAGGGCATATTAATACGATTTCAACTAAAATCAACAAATGAACTATCATGCCCCATTTGGGTCTCTCCACCCTAAAAAACTCTATTTTCAATCACTTAATCGATTATTTTGCAATATTTTCATTGACTTTTCTGATTTATATGATATATTAAAAAGTGTTTCACGGTAGTAATTAACCCTAATTAATGAGTCCCCCTCAAACGATGCATGATTTCTTTAAAAGTCCAAAAAATACTGCTCACAAACAATACGAAGCCCTCCGTGCATTCTTTCATGAAGAAAGACCGGCTGCAGAAGTGGCACGTCAGTTTGATTATACGCTCTCTGCTTTCTATTCCTTGGTGCGTGATTTTAAAAAACGCTTCAAAGAAAACCAGGCAGACTCTTATTTTTTTTCTGAAAATAAAGCCGGCAGAAAACCAAGTGAAGATCATGATCAGGTAAAAGATCTCATCATAAATCTCAGAAAAAAATATCTATCAGTCCCAGATATCAAATCCATTCTGGACACCCAAAAACACTCTCGATCTGAGAAACAAATTTATAACATCATCAAGGGTGAAGGCTTTGCAAGGTTGCCACGTAGAGGGCGCATTCAAAAAGACACTAAGCTTGAAAATACGCTCATCTCTGCCCCAAAAACAATCTTGCTCCCAAATCAAGAAGAGGAAGTAAATACTGGCAACGCAGGGATTTTATGTTTTCTTCCCCTTCTGAAGCTTTATGGAATTGATACGCTCATCAAATCTTCAAATTATCCTGGCACCAGTACTTTACCGACTCTTAATTCAATTTTAGCTTTTGTCGCCCTCAAGCTTTCAAATGTTCGCAGGTACACAGCGGATGACTTGTGGTGTATGGACAGAGGCCTTGGTTTATTTGCGGGATTAAACGTTTTACCAAAAGCAGCTTGGTACAGCTCTTACTCTCATCGGGTGACCCGCGAGATGAACATTAATTTTTTAAAAAGCATGAACGACTTATGGAAAGAAAAAAAGTTGCTCTCCGACACAGCCAATCTTGATTTTGTTGCAGTCCCTTATTGGGGAGATGACGCGCATCTCGAAAATAATTGGTCTGGGACGCGCCATCAAGCTTTGCCAAGTATTTTAGCTGCCATAGCTCATGATCCAGATACGGGTATTATGACGTATGGGGATGCTGGAGTTCGGCATGAAAATAGTTCTGACGTTATTATTGAGTTTTTAGATTTTTATAAGAAATCGGCCGGCTCTGATCTTAAATATCTTGTTTTTGATAGCAAATTTACGGTCTATGAAAATCTCCGGAAATTGGATGATAATAATGTAAAATTTATCACCATTCGACGCAGAGGAAAAAAAATCCTCCAAGAGATTAATGCCGTAGACCCTAAAACGTGGACTTTAGAAAAAGTTGAAACAAGCAATGGAAAAACAAGAAATCTTAAGGTATTAGAACAAACTATTTTTTTAACAGAATATGGTAAAAAAGAACTGAGACAAATAGCCATTATGGGCAATGGTAAAATTAAACCGGCCTTGATCATTACAAATGATTTTGATCTCTCAAAAAAAGAGATTATTCGAAAATATGCCAAAAGATGGCTTGTTGAAAAGAATATCTCCGAACAAACTCATTTTTTCCATCTCAACAAAATCTCTTCTTCTATGGTGATTAAAGTTGATTTTGATTTAACAATGACAATTCTTGCTCATAATCTTTATCGTTTGTTTGCGACAAACCTCATAGGCTATGAACATCAAACTGCTCAAACCCTCTATGAAAAATTTGTTTGTAATGACGGGATTATAACCACTGATTCCGAGAATGTTACGGTCTCCCTTAAAAAGAAACGTAACTTACCTGCCATCTTGACCTCAATGGCAAAACTCCTGCCGAAAAAGATTGAGTGGCTCAACCATCGTACCCTAAATATTAAGGCTGCTTCTTATTCTTGATTCATACAATTTTTAGGGGGATTTCTTTACCGTGAAGATCAGTGTTAAACAGTATTTTTCTTAAAATGCTGTCTTTCAAACTAAAGTCCCTATTTACCTTATTCTTCACTCAAATAAATATCCTACAATAACGCAATGTGCAGGTTTTAATTTATATTTTTCTTTTTC
>CAIYPC010000552.1 GCA_903927975.1 uncultured Bacteroidota bacterium
ACCATTCAAAAGACGTCTCAACAGTTAGGAAGTTTATTTGATCTACAGCCAGCGCAATTAATAGGGAACATTCGTTCAGTGTCAAATCCCGGTGAGCCCGTGATTGGATATATGAGTGCCTCTAGCGTAGAAAGACAGAGGCTTTTTTTGTATCAAACAAATTTGACCAACTGGCGTCATAACCCAACCATATATGCTTGTGATACTCTTGAAGTGCCAGTTGATCCTACTGATTATAGGATTTTCTATTCCGACTCATATCCCGGATATGCGCCTTATTATTTTATCAGTGGCGGCCCATTGGTTCTTGCGTCAAATATATGTTTGGATTGCACTTTTTTTGGCGGCAGTACAGTTAAACCGCCTTATTGGAAATAAAGATTTATAAAAAGAAATGTTGAAACAATATCACACAGGGATCAGAAAATTTTTCTTTTGCATGATTGCATTGATAATGTTAGCAACATTAACATGCAAAAAGGCTTACGTGCCCTCAGCTATTAAGGCCAACAATAATTTTCTTGTAGTTGATGGTGTCATTAATACGGGAGCAAATGAAACCACTACTATCAACTTAAACCGATCAGTGAATTTAACGGATAGCACAACTGCAGGCATTCCAGAATTAAATGCTCAGGTATCTATCGTTAGCAGCAGCGGAACCATTTATCCACTCACTGATTCTACAAATACTGGCATTTATATCAGCGTTCCATTGAGCCTTGATATTAGTCAGAAATACAGTATTGCAATAACTACATCTAACGGACACAAATATTCATCTGATTTTGTGGAGGTAAAACAAACTCCGGCTATCGACAGTCTTTACTGGGATCAGCCAAATGATTTTAATGTTTATGTGAACACACATGATCCAAATAATAAAACCATTTATTACAGATGGGATTATATTGAAACATGGGAACACGATTCACAACTTCAAACCGGATGGGGCGAAAAGAATGGGCGCATTTTTCCACTGGATTCAACAACACAACAAACACAATGCTGGACCACTGTCAATTCAAGCACGATAACACTTGCATCTACTGCAAACCTTGGTCAGGATTTAGTAAGTAGACAGCTTATTAATAATATACCAAACGGAGATCTGAGGCTTTATGATAAATACAGCATTCTTGTTAGGCAATACGCATTGACGTTAGATGCATATAATTATTGGTCAATCATCCAAAAAACTTCTCAAAAATTGGGAGGGCTTTTTGACTTGCAGCCCACTCAACTTAGCGGAAATATTCATTCACTTACAGATCCAAACGAACCAGTAATTGGTTTTGCAAGTGCTTCCTCTGTACAACAGCAAAGGCTTTTTATTTATTATACCAATTTATCAAACTGGCAGCACAACGCTATAGAATATACTTGCGATACCGTTGCAATTCCTGTGAACCAGACAGACTATAGAATATATAATTACCCTGACACATTATATGCACCTTGGTATTTTATTACCAATGGACCTTTGATACTTGCATCAAAAATATGTTTGGATTGTACGCTTTTTGGAGGTTCAAATGTTAGACCTCCTTATTGGCAGTAAAATTAATTTACTAATAACGACTATGCACATACGCTTATTTAAATGGATTCTTAGTTTCGCTGTCATATTTTTTATATGCACGAATGCTAATGCACAAAACCCATTTGCAGATAGCCTGCAAAAACATTTTGTTCAATACCAATCGCAGGCTCTACAGGAAAAAGTATTTGCACATATTGACAGAACATTTTATCTGGCAGGAGAAACAGTTTGGTTTAAAATTTACGACGTTGATGGCTGTTTGCACAAGCCATTGAACATATCTTCCATTGCATATATTGAAATAATAGATAAAGATCAAAAAGCAGTTTTACAAACAAAGGTCGAACTAAAAGATGGGAGTGGCGATGGCTCAATAACATTACCATTTTCTATCTCATCTGGCAATTATAAATTTCGCTGTTACACAAATTGGATGAAAAATTTTGATCCCTCTTTTTATTTTTCTCAACAGATTACCATTATAAATACATTAAAAGTTACAGCGGCTAATGAACCGCTCAAAAAAAATTCATTAATCATTCAATTTTTTCCTGAAGGCGGAAATCTTGTTGATGGTCTGCCATCAAAAATCGCATTCAAAGCAATCAATAAAAATGGTGAAGGAGAAGATTGCTCAGGAGTTATCATCAATCAAAAAAAAGATACGATTGTAAGTTTTAAAACACTTCGATTTGGTATGGGGAACTTTAATCTCACACCCAAAAAAGATGACAAATATTTTGCCATAGCAAAAACCGATGATACAACCACAACTCAGCAACTACCTTTGGCTAATGAAAATGGCTATGTAATGAGGCTTGATGAAAGCGATGATAATAAAATCAAAGTCTCTCTAAAAACCAATATTCAAAATTTATCAACTCCAGTTGTTTATTTATTTATTCATACTAGACATGTAGTAAAAAGCTTTGCGATGAATTACATGAATAATAGTGAAACAAGTTTTGTTATCGACAAAAAAAATATTGGAGAAGGAATATCCCATATAACCATTTTTAATTCGGATAAACAGCCGGTTTGTGAGCGTTTGATTTTTATCAGGCCAGAAAAAAAATTAAATATTGTTACTACAACGGATCGAAAAGAATATGATGACCGAAAGAAAGTAATTATTGATTTTACTTCAGCTGACCAATCAGGCAAACCGGTGCAGGCAAATATTTCAATGTCAGTTTTTTTGACTGATTCTTTTCAATCTATACCCAATCAAAATATATCGAACTATTTTTTGCTGACATCTGATTTGAAAGGAAAAGTAGAATCTCCGCAATACTACTTTGAAAACTCAAACCAGGAAGCAACTGAAGCAACTGACAATTTGATGCTAACACAAGGTTGGAGCCGCTTTAAATGGGTTGATGTTCTCCAAAATAAAAAGCCGTTGTTTGAATTTCCTCCAGAGATTGAAGGACCTGTTATCAATGGAAAAATAATCGACCGGAAAAATACTTCACCTGCAAAAGAAATGACTGGATACCTCACTATCCCCGGAAAAAATTTTGAATTTATTCCTTCTTTAAGCAATGCTAAAGGTGATGTGAAATTCTATTTAAAAAAGATTTATGGGCATAGCGAAATGATTGCTCAAACAAATAGCCGCACAGATAGCAATTACAGAATTGATATTACAAATTCATTTTCTGATAAATTTTCAGTTCAGCCTTTACAAGATTTTTCACTTTCTGCTAAATGGGAAAGCCAATTGTTAAGCAAAAGCATCAACATGCAGGCTGAGAATTCTTATCTCAGTAGTAAAAAAAATGTTCATGCTTCGTTTCCAGAATTAGATACCACCATGTTCTATGGAAAACCTGAAGATCAATATTATCTGGATGACTATACTCGTTTTATTACAATGGAAGAAGTGATGAGAGAATTTATTTATGATGTACGCATAAGGAAGGAATCGAGTAAATATATTTTCAGGGTCAGGAATAATTTTTTCAATATCTTTTTTGAAACCGATCCCATGATCCTCATTGATGGTGTGCCTGTTTTTGATGCTGATAAAATCATGGCTGTTGATCCTTTGAAAATTAAAAAAATTGATGTGGTGACATATAAATATTACAAAGGACCTTCAGTAACAGACGGACTCGTGAGCTATAAAACTTATGATGGAGATTTAGCAGGTTATCAGCTAGATCCAAATACCGTTGTTTTAGATTACGAAGGCCTTCAGCAACAAAAAGAATTTTATTCTCCTGTTTATGAAAAAGATGATCAAATAAAAAGCCCTCTCCCCGATTTTAGAAATTTATTAATGTGGGCACCGGAGCTAAAAACAGATGCGAATGGAAAATGTCATTTATCATTTTACACTTCTGATTTAACAGGCAAATTTGCAATACTTGCGCAAGGCTTAAGCAATGATGGATTATTGGGAAGTTCGGTAATTACTTTTGATGTGGTCAATAAGAAATAAAAGTTAATGCTGCTTTAGCGATTTTTTATCAACTTGTTGAATGACCATTGAGCTATCATTGTTTTTTGCAAGTATATAAGCAGTTTTATTCCTGATATTTATTTTGCTTATATGTCTCACTTGACCTTTTATTTGTAGACCGTTGATATTTTCTGCGGCAAAATTTCCATTTCCTTTATTGATTAGCAGCGTTCCAAAATCTGCATCATATCTGCCCATTTGAATATTATTATCATAATAATTTCCAAACAACAAAACATCGGGTAGGCTGTCGTCATTTGCATTTATTACAACCGCATCGCGATATGGTGATAGCTGGGCTTCCCACGGTAATTCCTTTGTATCAAAATCTAAATTTCCTTTGTTTATCAATACCGCATTTGAAAAAAAATCTGCGCTAAGTGTATCTGCTTTTGCAAGCATGCGAGATGAAAAAATATCACTAAGCGATGCTTTTGCAAAATCTTCGGCATATAAAAATTTCTTTTTCAGGCCAGGCATCTGCTTTTGCAATTCATCTTTGTTTGCAAAAGGGATTTCTTTGTGATTAAGATAATAAGTCAATATTTGCTCCTTTGTGCCATTATCATCAAAGTCATAATGATATAATCGCACTGGTTCTTTTTCAGAAGCCTTTAACCTGCTGTTCAACCCAAGGTTGCCTGCAATAATATCTATATTGCCATCATTGTTTAAATCTATAGGCAAAATAAAATTCCACCAGCCTTTTTTCTCAGTGAGTATTTTCTTTGTAAATGTTTTCCCTTGATTGATGAAAGCAACAATTCCTCCCCATTCTAAAGAAACAATTAAGTCTTTTTTCCCATCCTTATTCAAGTCGAACCACAATGCTCTTGTAACAAAACCAATTTTTGAAAGCTCCGTACTGTATTTATCTGTAACATCAGTAAATTTTCCTGTGCCATCGTTTTGTAATAAATATGATCTGGGCACTTGACCGTAATTATAAGGCACCGATCTCCCGCCAATAAACAGATCAGGATATCCGTCACCGTTAAAATCATAAGAAATTACAGTTGATGCATTCACGAACAAACTATCAAACGCGTGTTCCCGCTTTCTAAAATTTCCCTGACCATCATTCAGGTAAACGCGTGGCGTAAGGTGCTGATCTGGGCCATAAAACTCATTTCCACCGCTTGCTACAATCAAATCAATATTTCCATCATTGTTTACATCTGTCCAGCATGCATCAACATCTTCATCAGCACTATCTTTTTCAATATCAGGTTGAGCAAGCCTATTAAATTTCCCTGATTTATCCTGCAAAAAAATAACGCTCTTTTTCCATTTCGATGAGCCGATGAACACATCATCAAGCCCATCATGATTTACATCAGCAACTGCAAGTGCTGGTCCCTCGGTAGAAAGCATGTGCGGAATCAATGGCTCACGATCAAATTCGTGAAAATCATTTTCTTCATGTTTGTATTCAAGCTTGGTTTCCGATGTGATATCTTTCATCGGTGTTGTTTCATTTTTCCAAAAGTCAGTAACAATTTTATAGTTGAATTTTGGAAGATCTTTCCGATAATTAAATGTTGTTGTAGAATTATTTGGCTGCAAGTTGATGCGCTCAAAACTATTATCAGGCCAAATTAAAAAAGCGGAATCGATTTTTGTTTTATCCAATCCAATATGAATTGGCGTTTCCATGCTTGAAAGAAAACCCCTGACCGGGTATTTTTCGTAAGTGCGAATACCTTTATTACAGTATATAATAATTTTAGAACCGATAGCATTTATATTCTTATCGGGCCCTTTAAATTTAATATCAGTAAATGGCTTATCTTTTTTATCGTTGCTTTTATTTTCATATAGCATCGCAAAATCATCAATATTATTTACGATGGCATCCAAATCGCCATCATTGTCAAAGTCCGCATATACTGCACCGTTAGAATATGTCTTTTTATCATTTGAAATACCATCTCCTAAATCTTCAAATTGCATTTGACCAGCATTCCTGAAAAATTTGTTAGGTATTTTTATTTGCGGGAATTTATCAATCAGATCCATATCCTTTTTATCCAAGTTATTCGTTCGCATTTTTTCCTGGATTTCCTGATTTGAAACGTAGTTTATATAATCGATATCGTTCAGCCTTTTCGGGATGCCATTAGTAATAAATAAATCTTTTGATCCATCATTATCAAAATCAAACCAAAGTGGGCACCAGCTCCAATCTGTTGCATATACGCCCGAATAAAGCCCAATTTCACTGAACTTCCCATTCCTCTTATTCAGTTGCAAATTGTTTCTGGTATATTGATAGTTGTATCCATAACCTATTTTAAGGTTGAAAATATCGTAAGTATCTTCTCCTTCAGATCTTTTTAAAATATATGGATCAGAGGGCAGCATATCAACTGTAATAATTTCCGGATACCCATCATTGTTAGCATCAGCAATATCAACCCCCATTGAAAATTGACTGGTATGCATTATTCTGTCTGTTAGCTCATCTTTAAAAGTTCCATTGTGTTGATTTAGATATAGATAGTCATTTTCATGAAAATCGTTTGCAACATATAAATCAGGATAGCCATCCAAATTAATATCTGATGCTACGATACCAAGCCCATAACCAATTACAGAGCTATGTATGCCAGATTCCTTTGTTACATCAGTAAATTTATTATTGCCATCATTGCGAAACAATCTGTCACCTGAGAGCGGGCTGAAAGTCTGAAGCTTTTCATTGCGCGGGCCGAAAGTTCCGTTCTGATGAATGGAATGATTAAGCAAATACATGTCAAGATCGCCATCCATATCGTAATCAAAAAAAACAGCCTGCGTGCTGAAGCCTGAAAAGTCCAAGCCATATTCTTTTGCTTTGTCTTCATAATAAGGCACTCCATTTTTATCAATTCCCTGACATATCAATAGTTGATTATGACTGTGCAATGTTTCATGATTGCCAACCCTGCATATATAAATATCAAGCAATCCATCGTTGTTGATATCAATAACAGAAACTCCGGTTGACCAGCCGCTATCATTAGGGATTTTAGCTTCTGCAGTTACATCTTTAAATTGAAGATTACCGGTGTTGAGGAATAATCTATTTTGAGTTTGGTTGCCAGCAAAAAAAACATCTATTTTTCCATCATTATTAAAATCGCCTGCACCCACGCCTCCGCCATTATAATAATACATGTATTTGAATACATTAAATTCCTGTGTTGGCGAGAGCTTATTATTAAAATTTAATCCGGTTCTTGTGTTTTCGAGCAATTCAAAAACCGTCTGATCATTTTTTGTTGTATTGTTATTATTGCATGAAGGGAAAACAAATATTCCAATGATTAAAATCAAAACGAAAGAAACCCGTGTATGAAATAAAAAAAAAGTCATCGAAAAATTATATGGTTTGTTTATATAAAGCAACACGCAATGTCACATTTATTTTGCAGTCTCAGCATTCGTTTTTGAATGCTTGTTCATTTTATAAAGAACCGGATATTCATCATTCTGCAGAAATAATAAATAATCATTGTCTTTTTCTCCATTTATTTTTACGATATCCCTGATTTGACCACGCAGCTCAACGCCTGATTGATCTGATTTAATCCAAGTGAATTTACCCTTTCCATTATTTATTAAGACATGTCCAGAACTTCCATCCAACCTTCCAAACTGAGGCAGAAAACCAAAATCATTACCGCCTGCAACCATATCAGGATATCCATCACCGTTAATATCAAAACATCGGATGGCATTGACAGAAGAAAGCTGCATCATTTGTGGCAGCTTTTCAATCTCAAATTGACCATTGCCTTTATTAATAGCAACTATTGAACTACAGTAATTGAATTTCTTTATCAGAGATTTATTTAAGAGATCGGCAGGAAACAATTGTTGTATTGTTTTTTTTGCGTAGTCGCTATTTTTAAGATTCTGCTTTTTAATTGACGGTATCTGATCTTCCATTTCGTGCTTCAAAAAAACTGGAACATCTTTTTCGTCAACAGTTCTTGTCATCACAATATCAGCAACATTATTCTGATCAAAATCATTGATCCATATTTTAACAGGATCGGCCGAATCAGGATGCAAGTAAAAATTTTCACCAATATTGCCCAATACCAAATCCATTTTTCCATCTTTATTCACATCAACCGCTGCGATGCTTTGCCACCATCCGAACATGTTGTCAAGATTTGTTTTTACCTCTTCGAAATGATCAGTTTTAAATGAATAAATTTTTGGCGACATCCATTCACCTGTTATCACCAGTTCTTTATCTTTATCTCCTGCAACATCAGCCCACACTGCACTTGTAACCATTCCTATATTTGCGATATCAGGGTTTTTTGTTGCAGCAATATCAGTGAAATGTCCTTTACCATCGTTCACAAATAAAAAACTTCTTGGTGATGGGCCATATTCCCTCGGAACACTTCTTCCTCCTACAAACAAATCAAGAAAGCCATCATGGTTAAAATCATACGCTATTGCGACGGCAGTGTTCATTCCATTATTATTTGACTGAAAAGAAGAAGGGTCAAGGCTAAAATTTCCTTTCCCGTCATTTTTAAATAACCTGAATTGCATCTGTCTGCTATTAGGTGGATTATTATTGCCCCCGGGACCAATAAATAAATCCAGATCGCCATCGTTGTCTGCATCAAAAAACAAAACCGCTTCATCCTCAAATTCAATAAACTGTTGAATGGAAGGTTCATTTTTTTTTATGAAACTGCCACTTTTAGTTTGAAGATAAAGTTGCCCCGGATGACCGTTCGTTCCACCAATAAAAACATCTTCAAGACCATCTCCATCCACATCGCCCACCGCAGCTTTAGGTCCTTCGTGCGATAACATTTTAGGAAGATTCCGCTCGTAATAAAAATCTACATTATCATTTTCCTGATGTTTATCAAAATTGCTTTTCACTATGTTCATCAGCAATTGTGATGAATCAATTTTTTTTGATTGCTGAAATGAATTCTTTTCATCCATTTGTTGAATAACATGCACTTTGTTTATTTCGGGATGAATGATTTTTGTGAATGACCTGTCCGGCCAAATGATAATCATCGAATCCACTTGTGCTATTTTCCCAATGCCTATTATTTGTTTATAATCTACGCTAGATTGAAATCCCCTGCTTGGAAAAACTTCGCGGTTAAAGATTTTATCATCTTTAAATATTTCTATTTTGCTGCCAATGGCATAAGTATTTTTTTCTTTCCCTTTTAATGTAATACCCATAAAATTGTTCTTGTTTATTTCACGCGAATTGTTCTTATAAACAAACGTAGGGCCATTTTCATTATTAATAATTAAATCTAGATCGCCGTCATTATCAAGATCACCATAAGCTGCACCATTTGCAAAAGATGATTGCGTGAAACCCCAATTTTTGCCTTCATCTGAAAATTGCAAATTCCCATTATTTTTATATGCCTTGTGCAACATCGGGTTAATCGGCACCTTTGTCAAAATTTTATCTATCTCTTCTTTCTTTCCATCAAGCACCATTTTTTGGATCACATCATTGGCGAAATAATTCATGAAATCAAGGTTGGTAACATCTTTGTTAACACCGTTGCAAACATAAATATCGTTGAAGCCATCGTTGTCCATATCGAACATCAATGCGCCCCAGCTCCAATCAGTTGCAGACACGCCTGAGTAATTAGCGATGTCAACAAATTTTCCATTTCCATTATTAAGCTGAAGGCAGTTTTTCATATATTGATGAAAGAACCCTGCTTTCAGTTTGGCATTATATAAATCAATATTATCAAAAGCCCCCAATGTCTTTAAACGATAATCATCTTCCGGCAACATATCTGTTGTGAATATTTCCGGATACCCATCATTGTTAATATCAACAAGGTCGGCGCCCATTGATGAAAAACTGGTATGACCGAATCGATCTTCCAATTCATCTTTAAAAGTCCCGTTTTTTTGGTTGATGTATAAATAGTCGCGCTCATAAGAATCATTCGACACGAAAATATCTGGATATCCATCACCGTTAATATCACCAACAGAAACACCAAGCCCAAAACTGATTAGGCTACCATGAATGCCAGCTTCTTTTGTCACTTCAGTAAAATGACCATTATCGTTTCTGAAAAGATGATCGCCGCCGCCTTTTAAAAAATTTGCAACAGGCCATTGCGCATCAGGAAGATCACGCCTATTCGCATTGTTTAATGTGTTAACTGGAATTGGGCTGTTATTGATCATGAAACAATCAAGGTCGCCATCATTGTCATAATCAAAGAAAGATACTTGCGTTGAATATGCAGAAATATCCAATCCATATTTAGCGGCTGATTCCGTGAATGTGAGATCGTGATTATTAATGTATAATTTATTTTTCCGGTTGCCGGTGCTCATGTGACCGGAATTGCAAACATAAATATCTAACCATCCATCGTTATTGATATCAACAAAAACAACGCCTGTGCTCCACATACTATCTTGCTTAAAGCCAGCTTTCGCCGTAACATCTTCAAACTTAAAATTTCCTTTGTTAATGAATAATTTGTTCTCGCCCATGTTTGAAGTGAGGAAAACATCTGGCAAGCCGTCATTATTGATATCGCCAATAGCAACACCTCCACCGTTATAAAAATTTCGGAATAAAAAGCTGTTATCTTTCCTACCATCTGCTACGCTGTTATTAAAATCAATGCCTGTATTATTGAGCAGCTCAAATAATGGCAGCTCATTCGTTTCATTTTTACACGAACTTAATATGAGCAAAAAAAATGAAAAGCTGATTACTATTTTTAGACTTAATGTAATCCTGATAGATCTATTCATTCAAATAAAAATTACTAAAAGCAGCGGAGTGAATTTATAAAATTACAAAAGGCCATCATGAAATGGCCTTTTGTAAAAATATTTAACTATCGAAAACTATTAGTACCCAGGATTCTGTTTCAAGTTAGGATTAGCTACTAACTGTGTAGCAGGGATAGGGTATAATAAATATTTTGGATCATCTGCAGTTTTTAAAGCCCATGGTTGTAACCATACACCCATGCGAATCAAATCCTGTCTTCTCCAGCTTTCCCAATACATTTCTTTACCACGTTCTGCAAGCATTGTGTTTGGATCATACAAATTGGCAGTGTTTACCAGGCTTAAGCTTGGCAGTGGCGCGGCTAAGCGAGCAGTACGTAACTGATTAACTAAAGTTAAAGAAGCACCTGTTCCAGCAGCATCATCACTTCTTAAGTGAGCTTCTGCAACCATCAAGATTACGTCTGCATACCTGAAAATTTGTAACTGATTACCTTGTTGACCGCCATTATAATTTTCTATATCAGCAGAGTACTTAACTACTCTTATTCCATCATCTTCCAGTGTTAAAGGATTTGGTTCTATTAAAGCAACTTGCGGATTAAAAGAAAGAGGATTGCCATTTCTATCTACTCTGTTAGCGCCATTTTCATCAACTTGCTGACCTTCTAAGAAGCCAACTTTTAACCCGATTTTGTTAGTAGTGCCTGGATAAAAAACATTTCCCCTTCTCATAGTGTCAGATGCATCGAAAGCATTGTAGAAATCAGCCACTGTGCTAAATCCATTCCATCCCGCACCGCCATACACACCTTGGCCAGGATGACCGTTGGAGTTATAATGCAAGGTCATCATCCATCTTGCATCAATGCCGCCGCTATTGATACCATTATTGCTGGCTACTCCTGGCAAATTAGGATACGCAAGAATCATTTCTGTACCCGGGCCCCATCCATAACCAGGATCGTGACCACCGTTGTTAGGGCCAAAATTATCAAAATAATGAGGGGTTAGGCTGTAGTTACCACTACCGATAATCGCCTGGCCCAAGCTAATTACAGTAGCCATGTCTGCAGGATCAGCCGCAGCAGGGGTTGCTCTGTTCAAATAAGATTGTTTGTTCAACAGAACTTTCATCAACAAGAAACGTGCTGCATCAGGACTTGCTTTGTAAGGTGAATTAGCTGCACTCAATTGAGGAATGATTGCAGTTAAAACCGTTACCAACGTATCAATTGCATCAGCGGCTTGTAAAACGTTTGAAGGACCCACACCGTTATAAGTTGCGACGGGTCTGAAAGGAACTTGGCCATATAAATCCACATAATAAAACTGAGCGAGACATTTTAAGAATAAGGCTTCCGCCGCAACCTCAGTGCTAGGGCCGCTTGCTAGTACAGTAGTCGCATCGCTTTCCAATTTTCCTAAGTTCAGGAACACTGCTGTTGCTTGTGTATGTGTAACATCCCATGTGTGGGCGTGCAAAGAGCGCCATACACCATTGTCATCCCAGTCTCCACCACGTGTAGGGATCAAAGCTTCATCGCTTGAAGTTTCCTCCAATGAAAACAACTGATCTTGACCGTGAAGAAAACTCAAATCGTTATATGTATTACTTAACAATCCGGCTGTAGCACCTAAACTGCCGCTGCCATTTTGCCCCACGACTGAATCGTGAAGTGTAGTTTCCAGTTTAGTACATGCAGTTAAACCGAGAACTGCCATTAGTACTATTATAATTTTATTTGCTTTCATTTTGTTTCGTTTATTACAAATTCAAGAATTAATACAAAATATTAGATTACTTTTTTCATTTATTAAAATAGGCTAAAGTTAACACCCAATGTAAAGGAACGAACGGTTGGGAAACCAACATAGTCTATGCCTCTTGAAGGAATGCCAGTGCCATTTATATCGGCAGTAGAAACATTTACTTCAGGATCAAACCCAGTATATTTTGTAATCACAAACAAATTATATGCTGTGAAATAAACGTTGATATTCTTCACTGATTTTCCTATGTCGCCGAATTTATAGCGAAGTGTAGCGTTCCCAAGCTTCATGTAATTGCCACTTTGTAAATAGCGGGTTGATGCAGAAACCGGATTTGCAACGGCTTCCGGACTGCCTATTAAAGTTTTAGAAATGTTACCACCATTATTAATAAAGCTTAGGCCCGTAACAGACTGCAGAGTGTTGTTATATATAACATAACCAAAAGCACCATGCATGTTTACGGTTAAAGCAAATTTCTTATAATCCAATTCTGTGCTTATACCGACAATGTAGTGCGGATTTGGATCACCAGCATAATTTGCGGCGCCATCTGTTATAGCAAAACCAGTTTGATCAAAGCCATGGAATTTTCTAAGATAAAAAACATCAATGGGTTGACCATTGGCAATTGCCTGTACATAAGTGGCGGAAGTTCCTTTACCATTCAATTGACCAGGAAGAGCGAGAGGAGCTGTTCCTGCTGCGGGATCAACAAATTTATTTTTGTTGTATTCAAGTGTTCCACCTAAGGTCCAGGTCACATCTTTGTTCTGGATAATTGTTGCATTTAAAGTAACCTCAATTCCTTTGTTAGAAATGTAGCCTGGCAAATTTGTGTAGATAGTTCCTGAAGGTGCTGGAGCCGCATATACCGCTGGAAACAATGGATTGGTTGTTTTCTTGTTATAAACATCTACTATTCCATTGAGCCTTCCATTAAGAATGGTGAAATCCAACCCAGCATTGCTTGAAGTAATTGTTTCCCATTTCAAATTAGGGTTAGCAAAATTTACCACACTCAAGTTTCCTGATGATGAGTATTGTTGGCGATAAAGCGCTGCACCAGCAGGGAATTCCTGGTTACCTGTTTCCCCCCAGCCAATTCTAAATGCCAGATTATTGAACACTTTATTGTTTTTCATGAATGCTTCCTGACTGATTGTCCATTTACCAGAAATAGCCGGGAAATATGCATATTTGTTATTTGTACCAAATTTGCTAGACCCATCGCCTCTAAAAGAACCAGTAACGTTATACCTGTCTTTATAACCAAATTGAACTCTGGCAAAATAAGATTGAACATCAACAGTCGGATCATTGCTGGAAGAAGTAGATAGGTTCTTTTGCAAGCCGTCCTGAATATTGTCGTACAGATGGATATTAGTTAAATTTGTCAAGGTATTATTATAGTCAAATCCATAGGTAGATGTTTGCTGTGTCTTGTATGAAGTTGTCCAATATTCATAACCAGCCAAAGCTGTAAAACTTAGGTCACCAAACTCCTTATTATAGGTTAAGGTATGTGTAATAGTCTGGGACATTAGTTGAGCGGCTCCAATATTTGCCTCTCCCCCTTTACCGCCTGATGGTACATTATTACCGCCAGTGCCAGCAACGTATCCAAGCAATTCAGTACCTCTGGTACCAGTGCTATAGTTTAAGCCATAAAGAAACTTATATTCAAGAAAAGGCAGAATCTTATAAGCTGCGGTCATATTTCCCAGTATCGTCGTAATATTAGCATAATCATTATAACCTTTTGAGAAGAGTAATGGGTTAACCTGCCCGTTGGGGTTAGTAGTATATGAGCCATCAGCATGCTGCATCAATAAGGTTGGGTTCCATTGCAGTGCGTTAGAGATGATACTGCCTGTGCTGCCTGGGTTATTTGAAACAGGAGCTATCTGCTCGTTTGTGTTGGCTGCGGTCAAACCATAAGTAACCGTAAGTTTTTTATCTAAAAACTTATAGCTAGCATTAAAATTGGCAATGTATTTATCTAAACCTGATTTCTTAATAAGGCCTGGATTAGACGAAGCTAAAAACGAAGCTCTGTACCTGCTGTTTTCGCTACTGCCACCACTTACACCTATGGAATAATTTTGAGAAAGTTTACTTTGAATGATTTGATCAAATGGCTTATATGATGCCCCTGAATCAGATTTAGCTCCATACTTTGCAAGCGCAGTCCTGTATTGGCTTGCACTTAAAACATCAGGCTGTTTCATGATATCACCAATTGTCCAGTAAGCACCTGCATCAATTTTAACAGGACCCGAAGAACCTGTGCGCGTAGTGATAAGTATTACGCCGTTTGCTCCTCTTGAACCATAGATTGCAGAGGCAGAAGCATCTTTCAATACTGTGATGCTTTCGATATCTGCGCTGTTTAAATAAGTCAGCGGGTTTGCATCTGGCGATGCACCAAGGCCGCTTAATGAAACCCCAGGTCTTGCAGATCTGCCATCTAATGGAACACCATCCACCACATATAGTGGATTTGTATTCGATCTGATGGAGTTATTCCCTCTGATCTTTACAACAGTTGCAGCACCAGGCTGACCATTAGAAACTGTGATTTCCAAACCGGCTACCTTGCCTTGCAACAATTGGTCTGGTGTGCCCGCAGGAACTGCATTTAAATTTTTGGCGGTAACAGTTGAAAAGGAACCACTCAGATCTTTTCTTTTAGCTGTACCGTAACGTAACCAATAACTACAACATCAGTTAATGATTGTGATGATGCAACTAAAGAAACATCGAAAGTCTCTTTATCACCGATGGAAATTTCTTGTTGGGTAAACCCAACACTACTAACGACTAAAGTTTTTGCTGTTGCTGGCACATTTAATTTAAACGCACCAGAAGCATCGGTGGATGTCCCTGTCTTAGCGCCTCTCACAGTAACAGTGGCTCCCTGAATGGGATTACCCTTGTCATCTGAGATTTTGCCCGAAATTGTCTTTGTCTGAGAAAATGCGATTTGTGTGAATGTTACACAAAGCATGAGTGCAGTGATTTGCCGTAGCAATCGTTTGATGGTCATAATCAATGGTTTAAGCAATTAAAAAACGAAACTATATAATTTAATCTTTATTTAACAAAAAATTTTCCCATTTGGCGGCATAATCAGACAAATTTTTTCTAGTTATTGCTGCACAAATTCTTCAAATTTTTTATTTCCTTGGTTCAAAAAGCTTGTAA
>CAIYPC010000553.1 GCA_903927975.1 uncultured Bacteroidota bacterium
GCAACGCTCCCCTGTTGAATTGAACCTAATGAAAATCCTTTTTGTTGCCATGCATAGAAATTTTTCCTGTCATTCCCTGTTGAATCCTGCACATAAGGATCAAGTGTTGTTGAAGCAGTAATATTTATTTTTTGAAACAATGTGCTTCGGAAATAAATCGAAATATGAGAGAGCTTATTAGAATCTGCGAGGTAATTATAATTTCCCTGAAACCCAAATGCATCGATCAATTTTATTTTTTTTGTTCCTGCATCGCTTGTATCAGTTTTAGATTTCACTTTCATTTCAAGTGTATTATCAAACCCAAATGAAATGCC
The DNA here is from genome assembly GCA_903927975.1 of uncultured Bacteroidota bacterium. GTDB lineage: Bacteria > Bacteroidota > Bacteroidia > Chitinophagales > Chitinophagaceae > Puia. The sequence goes on from CAIYPC010000553.1 coordinate 318, forward strand.
ACCAAATGTTCCTTCAGAAAAAGGAGCGTTCGCATTTCCCTGAAAATAAGATAGTCTTTGTCTGAAGCCTGTGCTATCGTTGGTTGCCCAATAATGATCTTTTCCTGATAAATCTGGTTTATAGCTCAGGCTAAATGTTGGGCGGATAACATGCCTTATGCCGAGAATAGAACTGTTTTTGCCAAACTTATTAAAGGTCCCAAAAATGGCAGTGCTTATACCAAGGCTAAATGCAACATCATTCTCTGTGTAAAAACCTCTTTGAATGGTTGTATCCATTCTGTTTATGTTTTTTCCAGCTCCAGTAATGATCATTTTTTGCGAATACCAGTTTTCTTGAAAGCTCATGCCTGGCGCTATCATGAACGGTCCCAATTGAGGAAGTGCCAATGTGATGGGAATGCTATGATGCGCGCCCCACTGAAATGTGTCGATCAGTTTTTTAAAACTAAATAAAGAATCGAAAAGCCTAGCCTGATTGGTAACATTTGAAGTAAAGCCGATACCCAATTTCTCATACCATTTTGGTGTGCCGATAACTTCTTTTTTTTGAAGCGGATAAATAGTAGTGGCGGTAAACGCAAGGTTTGGCAGGGTGAGGCTAATTGAACCATCGTTGCTGTTTTGGCTATGATTAGCACTACCAGTCAAATTGTATTTTCCATTCTCCCATGTTTTTGAATATGAGATGGAAGAGTTAATGCTATTTGTATAATTAGCAGTAGGATTAGCGACAACAAATTGATTGTATTTGAGAGACTGCAAATTTACGTTTGCTGAAAAAGTAGTACCAGGTCTGGCTTTGCTATCAACAGTATGACTCCATGCCAAGCGATAAGTCTTGGTATCCTGAAACTCATTTTCGCCAATGCCCGTTGGGTTTAATATGCGGGTTTTTTGCAAAGAAAAATCAAGACGCCCTCTATAGTGATAGCGCACAAGATATTCAGGATCGATATAAATTGCCCATCCCCCATAAGAATATACATCTGCCCTGAAAGTGGCGTCCATATTATTGCTGAATACTTTATAAAAGCCAAGACCAGTCAGCCCCAAACCAAATTGATCGCTCTCTGTAAATTGTGGCGGGAGCAGTCCTGAATGCCGGCCCTGTACAAGTGGAAAAAATCCAAACGGAATATATAACGGAAGAGGAACGCCTTCAAACTCCGGATGTACAGGACCTGTGATCGCAAATTTCTTATTTACTATTTTCATTTTATTTGCGCGAAAAGCAAAATGCGGCGTATCGAGATTGCAGGTGGTGAACCTTCCATAAGAAGCGTAAAATTCTTGTGGTGATATCTTCTTTATTTTCTTGCCATATACATACATTTCTCCCGACTGGGTATAGCTGTTTCGGGTGATGCCTTTCTGTGTTTTCATATCATACACCATCGTGTCTGATTCAATTTTGCTATCGGCTTGGTTCATGGTCGGTCGCTGCACCATCGCGCCACTGGTATCAGTGGTGTAAGTAGCTACCACCACATGCTTGTTCTGATCATACTCAATTTTGTATGCGGCGAGATCCAGGTCTTTTTGTTTTACAGTTGATTTATTATAGAGCGTAATTTTTTTTGATGGCACTTCCATCACAATTGAATCTGATGCACTATAAGAAACAGGAGCATCCAATGTATCCTTTGCCACTTTCACATCAAATGTATCCGTTTGTTGAGCCATGGAATCTTTGATGGAAGAATCTTTGATAGACGAATCCTTGATACTAATGTCTTTGATTTGCTTGCTTCCTTGAATACTATCTTTTATTGCTTTGGGCAATGGCTTTGCAGTATCAGCAAAAGCAGTTAAGCTTTTGTAAAAACCTAGACTGCGCGAATAATTTGCAGGGCTGTTAAGCGTTACTGAAAATAATAGCACAGTAAAAATCAGCGCCGGAAAAAATTTTGAGCTAATTTTGCGTCCGTTATTCATATTTTTATTAAACAGCGAACAGGCTTCCAGCGCGAACGAAATGAAGTTTTGAAAACCTGGTTGCAATTAAAAAGCAGAAATTTACCTGCTTGCAATGATACAAAAATAGCTATTACAGCATTAAGATTTTGTGAAGATTACTAACCTTCAAACCAAAGACAGGATGACGAAAAAAATGGCTGCATTGTTAATTGTTATTGGAATGTTGTATTCTTTCAATTCTCCAACTAAAATTTTGCAGAGTTCAAAACCTACAATACGAACTGTTGTAATTGATGCAGGGCATGGAGGAATGTTTCACGGAACCAGAGGATTGATTTCAAAAGAAGAAGATGTGACACTCGACATTGCATTGAAATTAGGCGAAGCTATAAAAAATGAATTTCCTGATATTAAAGTTGTTTACACAAGAACTGTTGCTGGTTCGGTGAACAACGCAACCACCTTGAAAGAAGATCTGCATACGCGTGCGCAAATTGCCAATCAAGCGAAGGGCGATCTTTTTATCAGCATCCATTGCGATGCAACGCCACAGCCTGCTGGCGGCTATTATGCCAAACGCGTTATCGGCCACAAAAAGAAAATGGAATATGTTGGAAGAGGAAAAAAGAGAAGAAAGAAAATGGTAACAGTTCCTATTTATGAATCTTATTGGGTGAAGAACATGAGGATAGGCGCGAGCGTGCTAATATGGAAAGCAGGAAAAATTGATGATAAAATAAATGCTATAAACCAAAGTAGCGAAGAAGCCGGGGGAGAATTTGAAGATAGCACTGGCACCACAGGACAGGAATTTGATCTTGGATCTCCCGAAGCAAAAATCCGTGCACAATTATATGAACAAAAATATTTTAAGAAAAGCGCTTTATTCGGTCAGTTGATAATCGACGAATTTGCAAAAGCCGGTCGCACAACTTTGGGCGTTTATCAAAGAGACAAAGGGATACAGGTGCTTCAGGCAACGGGCATGCCAAGCGTTCTCGTTGAAACAGGATACCTCACCAATAAAGAAGAAGAAGAATACCTGAACAGCGATAAAGGGCAAAATGAAGTGGTGAGCAATATTGTGGATGCATTGAAACTTTATAAGCAGCAACAGGAAGGAACAAGACCTGCCGCGGCTGCAACCCCATCCGTTGACACGACAAAGCAGCAACAGTGAGTTGAGAGTGGTGAGTGATAAGTAGTGAGTGGTGAATTGTGAACGGCGAATTTCTGTAGATTACGAATTCAAAAACTATCACTGACCACTGACCACTGACCACTCACTACTCACAATTCACTATTTAACTACATCTTCTCAACATCCCTTCACAATTTTGTTACATTTGTTGCCTGTTTGGGTTTTTATGGTGAATTTTAAATATCTTATATAAACTATTTTTTACAAAACGGCCGATGAATGAAAATTTCTAATGAAACAAAGATTGGTACTTTAACAGCCATATCTATCACACTGCTTATTCTTGGTTTTAATTTTCTGAAAGGAAAAAAAATTTTCGAGCACCGCAAAAAGCTTTACGCTATTTTTAAAAATGTGGAGGGCATGGAGGTTTCAAATGCGGTAAAAATAAATGGCCTTCCCATTGGCAACGTTGCTTCATTAAAAGAAACAGATAAGGACCTTCAAAGCATATTGATTGAAATTAATCTGAAAAAAGATATCCATATCCCAAAAAATTCTGTTGCTGAAATCCAAAGCAGCTTATTGAACCCGCCAATTATTGTTATTCTTAAGGGAAACGCGACAGATTATTTAGAAGATGGCGACACGCTCTCCACGAGAGAAAAGCCGGGGCTACTGGATGCAGTGGAAAGCAATATCAGTCCCATCGTAGTGCAATTAAACGGCACACTGAAATCACTTGATTCATTGATAGAATCCGTTGGCACGATGTTCGACCCAAGAACAAAAAATAATTTCGGTTCCATATTGGCAAACCTTGCTGTTTCATCTGCATCCTTGCAACAAATGCTAAACACACAAACTGGCACGCTTGCAAAATCGCTGAACAATGTTGATTCATTCACAAAAAATCTTTCTAAAAACAATTCAAGCATCAACGAAACACTTTCTAACCTGAACAAGACAACAGCAAAACTTGCTGATTCTAAAATTGAAGAAACTGTGGAATCCATTCATTCAACAATGGGACAGCTTAATAGTGCTATTTCAAAAATGAACAGCAACAACGGCTCGCTTGGCCTGTTGCTGAACGATAAAAAATTATACCAAAATCTTGAGAGCACTTCGCGCAGTCTCAACACGCTGCTTGATGATTTTCGCCTTCATCCAAAGCGATACGTTAACATTTCTGTATTTGGCCGCAAAGATAAAACCGGCCCGCTGACTAGCCCAGTTGGTGATTCATCTTCTAAACCGGGCAATTAAAAATGAAGCGGATTGTTTTCGCCATATTCCTATTGTTCATATTTTTTTATGCAGATGCACAACAGCCGGTTCAGCCACAACCTGCTGCTGACAAAGACACGTTAGTGCCATTACACATCCTACATGCTGATCGCGTGAGAGAAGAAACCAAAGATTCAGTAAAGTTTCAATCTCTGGTGGGAAACGTTCAGCTACTAAAAGGAACCACCTATTTTTATTGTGACAGTGTGGTGATGAATAGCAAAGACAAAATAATTGAAGCATTCGGAAAAGTTCACATGAACGATTCGGATACAACAAATATTTTTTCTGACTACATGAAATATTTTGAAGATAAAAAATATGTGATATTTCAGAAGAACGTAAAAATGACTGACGGAAAAGCAACTTTATACACTGATGAATTAAATTATGATCTGTCACAAAAAATCGGGACTTATAGTAACGGTGGCAAATTGATCAATGAAACAAGTGTGCTCACCAGCAAAGAAGGAACTTATTATGCTGATACAAAAGATATCTATTTCAAAAAAGATGTGTACCTGAAAGATCCGGCTTATGAACTGCGGACTGATTCTCTCTTATATAACACGCAATCGAAATTTGCTACGTTCATAACACTCACCCATATCAAAGACAGTAGTGGCACAACCATTGATGCCAAAGAAGGAAACTACGATATGAAAAATCGCAAGGCGCAGTTCGGTAAAAGACCAAAAATTCAGCAAGGATCTCAGAGGATAACCGGAGAGGATGTCCGTTTTGACGATAGCACCGGAAAAAGTTTTGCGACTGGTAATGCAGTTTTTTCCGATTCTGTACAAGGTGTATCGGTTTTGTCAAATTCTTTAATTGCAGATAAAAAAACAAAATCATTTCTTGCAACGCAAAGCCCACTGATGATCATAAAGCAGGAAGATGATTCAATATATGTGGCTGCTGACACTTTATTCTCTGCGAAACTTACCGATTTACTTTATGCCGATTCTATAAAAAGACATGACGATAGCATTATTGCATCGCAAATAAGAATTAGAGACAGTATAAGAAATGACAGCATCAAAATTGTTAAAGCAAGATTTGCTGATTCAATAAGAATTGTGAACGCATCGATTGCAAAAGAGAATAAAAGGATACGCGATAGCACGGAATTGGCATTCATCGATATTTCTGATTCGGTTTTTTTGAGAGGCGTTATCGATCAACAAAATAGCCTGAAAATAAAACCTGAGAAAAAAGGGCGAAGACGACCAGCGACCAAACCTCCTCCACAAACTGATTCTACAAAAAATGCAATTGGCATCAAGCAATTGAATGGAAAAGACAGCAGCAATATATCGCCGCATCAAATTGATTCGCTTGGTGCAAAAAAATTAGTGAAAACTGATTCACTGAAAAGCGATATACCGCTCAATCGATCGCCTCGCAATGATAGCAGCTTATTGCCGGATAAGCGCAACGATTCTGCGCTCGTAAAAAATATTGCGCATGAAAAAGACAGTGTAAAAAATGAGGTCGCAATCGGCGCCACGGCAACTCCGAATGATAGTGCAGATCGATACCTGCAAGGATATCATCATGTGCGCATCTTTTCAGATTCTTTGCAAGCGCTTTCAGACAGCTTATTTTATTCAGCGAAGGATTCTGTTTTCCAATTGTTCAACAATCCTGTTGTTTGGGCAAACGGCACTCAGATAACAGGCGACACCATTTATATTTTCACAAAAAACAAAAAGCCAAGCCGTGTGTATGTTTTTGAAAATGGATTGGTTGTAAATAAAGTAGGTAAGAACCTTTACAATCAACTTAAGGGAACAACCATCAATATATATTTTAAAGCTGGCGTGATTGATTATGTTCGGGCAAAAGGAAATGCAGAAAGTATTTATTATTCTCAGGATGAGAACAAAGCTTTTTTTGGTGTGAACCAATCGAAGGCCGATGTGATTGATATTATTTTTGTTACAAGAGAATTAAATAAAGTCATTCTACGCAACGATGCTGAAGGCACAATGTATCCGATTAGGAAAGTGAACTTTGATGAAATGCGTTTACGCAATTTTAAATGGCTTGAAGATCAAAGACCGAAAACGAAATATGAACTGTTCGCGAAGTAGAGTTTGCAGTTTCTGGTTTGTGGTTCTGAACTTTGAGATTTGCCTATGTATTGTTTCTCTCTAAATTTTTATTTTTTATTCTAAATGTTACCGCAATCGCGTGAACTTCGAATGGAGGAACCACAAACTACAAACCACAAACTATAAACGCCCCCGAAATATTAAGAAACTTCTAACACAGTTGCTCTAATACTTTTGGCATTATTTTCGTTCCAAAGCAATAAATTTTTTTATGCGCAAAATAACCCTCACTATTATTTTAATAACAGCGTTAGGCATTTGCAATCATCTTTCGGCTCTGGATTATAAAGTTGCGATGGGCATAAGGCTGAGCAGTGCAGCACCCACATTGAGCAATTCTGTAAGCATAAAATATTTCATGAATGATCGCTACGCAATAGAAGGTCTTGTTTCATTCGGGCCTACCCGTTTTGGGGTAGGTGGTTTGTTTGAGATACATCAGCTCATTGGAGCCACTCCTGGATTTACTTGGTTTTATGGTGGTGGTGGTTATGTTGGCTTTCAGAACAGCAGCGCTTATGTTGGGCCAACTGGAGTTATAGGACTTGATTATAAATTTCAAAATGCGCCCATCAATCTATCGCTCGATTGGAAACCTGAATTAGATATTATTCCAGCGATAAACTTTGTGCCCGATGCATTTGCAATCACTGCAAGATTTGTATTCAAGTAATGAATTACAATTTAAAATTCTCAAGCACAGCTATGAACCATAACTATGAACTATCTATCTCTACCCTCGATGAAAAAATAAATATGAGATAGCTATTGCCGTTATAATACCCGCTAAATCTGCAAGTAAAGCAGCAGGTATGGCATATCTTGTTTTCTTTATTCCAACAGATCCAAAATAAAGTGCTACAATATAGAACGTAGTATCTGATGATCCTTGCATCACTCCGGAAACCAATGCAGGGAAAGAATCAGGTCCATATTGCGTCATTGTAGAAATCATCATTGCACGAGATGCACTACCGCTTAATGGTCGCATTAACGCAGTCGGCAACGCTCTCACAAAATCAGTATTAATGCCCAATGATCCAAAAAACCATGTGAAGCCCTGAATGATATAATCAAATATCCCGCAATTTCTAAGAACGCTTATTGCCACTAACATAGCAACGAGAAAGGGAATAATTTTTACTGCCACATCAAAACCTGTTTTTGCCCCATCAATAAATGCTTCATAAACATTTATTTTTTTTATCATTCCGCCAACAATAAAAACAATAAACAAAACAAGAATGAGACCATTGCTCACAAGCTTTGAAAAATTTTCAATGTTGCCAGGATGTTTTCGAAAATAATAAATCAACAACCCAATCAACAAACTGATTGAGCCAATCCATGCCATAACAACCGGATTAAAAAGATTGATCCGCTGTTTAATAGAAACAGCAATCAATCCTGTAACTGTGGCAACGAAAGTTGCAATCATGCACGGTATAAAAATAAGCGTAGGATCGCTTGATTTCATTATTGCTCGCTGTGCAATAATGCTGATAGGTATCAACGTTAGTCCTGATGCATGAAGCACCATGAACATGATTTGTGAATTAGAAGCTGTTTCTTTATTTGGATTGAGCTCCTGCAAACTCTCCATCGTCTTTAACCCAAAAGGTGTTGCAGCATTGTCAAGATTTAAAAGATTAGCAGAAAAATTCATCATCATGTGCCCAAGTGCAGGATGATTTTTTGGCACCTCTGGAAAAAGCTTATTAAAAAAAGGCCCGACAATTCTTGATAAAAAACCAACGGCTCCAGCTTTCTCACCAATATTCATAAAACCTAAAAAGAGCGACATCACACCAATAAGCCCAATTGATATTTGCACACCAGATCCTGCTGCATCAAACACGCCATCAACAATAATTTTAAAAATGCTGGTATCACCAAATGCAATGAGCTTAATAAGCGCAACAACAAATGCGACGAGAAAAAAAGCTATCCAGATAAAATTGAGCGCCATAAGCAGTAATAAGCTGAGTAATATTATAAAGGAAAAATAAGCAAAATAGTTATGCGCTCAATATTTTCTTTGTTCATTCCATAGATAAAGGATAAAAAATAGCAATAGAACTAAAGCTGGTTTTAATATTGAAAAAATAGTATCACACTAAAACATGGAGTATGTTCTTTTAACTACCAACTAACATCAATGCATAACCGAACAACAAAAAGAAAAAAAAAGTATCACATAATAACATCTAACTGTTTTAACTTACTGCTTTAATCATCTATAAGAAGTTTTATGAAAAAGATATTTTTTATACTGGCTGTATTTTGTTCCATAAATTCTTTTGCACAAAAGTTTGACACGCTTGCCCTCACTCCACCGATGGGCTGGAATAGCTGGAACACTTTTCAAACAAACATCAGCGAAAAACTGGTAATGGAAACTGCTGACATGATGGTGTCATCTGGAATGAAAGATGCCGGATATATTTATCTCGTCCTTGATGATGGTTGGATGGCAATGGAGCGGGATGATAAAGGAAACTTAGTTCCTGATCCAAAAAAATTCCCTCATGGAATGAAAGCGGTTGCAGATTATGTCCACTCAAAAGGATTGAAGTTTGGTTTATATAATTGTGCTGGCACAAAAACTTGCGCAGGTTATCCTGGAACACGCGGATACGAATATCAGGACGCTCGTTTTTACGCATCTGTTGAAATTGATTATCTAAAATTTGACTGGTGCAACACAGATGGCATCAATGCAAAAGAAGCATACACTACAATGAGCAAGGGACTCAAAGTAGCAGGCAGGCCTATCATTTTCAGCTTGTGCGAATGGGGCAATAACAAGCCATGGGAATGGGCTACCAATGTTGGTCAATTATGGCGCACCACCGGTGACATCAATAATATTTTTGATGGAATTAAAACTTACGGCACATGGCATGCAAATGGTGTGATGACAATTGTTGATTTGAATGCGGGCTTAAGAAAATATGCAGGACCGGGACATTGGAATGATCCTGACATGCTGGAAGTAGGAAATGGAATGAAAGAAAGCGAAGACAGAACGCATTTTTCAATCTGGTGCATGATGGCAGCACCACTTATTGCAGGAAACGATATTAGAAAAATGTCGAAAGAAACAAATAGCATATTAACCAATAAAAATATCATCGCAATCGATCAGGACGAACTGGGCGTGCAAGGTTTTAGATACAGCGATAAAGACAGTCTGCAAATATGGTGCAAGCCTTTGCGAAACGGAGAATGGGCAGTTTGTTTTTTAAACCGTGGAGCAACTGCTCAAAATATTTCATTCGATTGGAAGAATAATGTAATGGCCGATACGGCATTCAAAGAAATGTTGAATGCTTCTTCAACAACTTATAAGATCAGAAATGTGTGGACAGATAAACCAAGTGGAACAACAGATGTTCCATTGAAATCTGTTATCGAGCCACATGATGTGCTGGTGTTGAAATTGGGCAAATAGTGAATATCGCGACCAACAATGGCAGAATGGTGAATGATCTAAAATTTATGAAACAATGAAGATCCTTTGAGCTGATCTCGCGAGGCATCAATCATCAAGCTCGAATTTTCTATCACCAGTTGATTGATGAAATGATCTTTGCTGCTTTCTTTCACTTTCACATGAATGGAATATGCGCCCTGACTGTATCCCGGCTTTGTCTGATCATCGGGCTCACGATGATAACCAAATGATCTTGGCACAATAAAAGATTTACCATCGATCAGGGAATCTTTCAACTTGGCATAATAGGGCTGATAAGCAGTATCGTTATGATCAAGCGGTGCATCGCGCAACAAGAAATAAAACTTACCAAGCACAACACTATCGAAAATCATTCCCTGACTATTTACATAAGAAGTAAGGAATGTGATCTCGAAATCCATATTCAGTTTGTTGTTATCTTTTTTTGGCACTTTAGCTTTTGGGTAACGAAGCTGAAAATCTTTCACACGCAACCTGAACATAGAATTATTAATAATCTCAAAACTCCTTAATGTATCCAAAGCAAATTCTGCAATCAAAGCAGTATCATCCACACCCAAATTATTTTTGAATGTGCGGATCAATTTAAAACCACTGAACTGCATACCAACGGGATCAAAAGGTCCTTCGTTCGAGAGCTGATCATAGAAATACAAATCGGTAAGACTGAATTGATAATTTGCGAGATATTTTTTCTGTTCGTTGGAAATAATTTTTTTTACCCCATCTGCAGCCAATGAAATAAGTGTTGTTGCAGCAGGTGCAATCAATCCTCTTGTTCCATTTCTTTCAGCTTCCGCCCTTTGATCGATTGTAAGAACTGCTTGTGATTTTAAACTCTCATAGCTAATCACATCACGCCGCTCTTTTATTTTCATGTGCAGCTTTTCCTTCTCAACCTTCTTGCTGTTGAGCGTAAACATATTAAAAAGGCTGCAAGAATATAAAAAAATAGAAAGGGTTAGCAACAAGCCGAAAAAAGCGAAATGATTTTTGACAACTGGTGTTTTCAAATAAAATATTTATGTAAAGGAACAAATTTATTTTTTAACTGAAGCGATTGCTGGTTTTGCAAGAACAAACATAAGCGCACCAATAATGGTTAACACAAGTCCAAGACCCAATGTTAACCAACTGCCAGAGCCTCCGCTTGGTGAGGCTGAATAGATAAACATCGCTTTTCCAAACGCATCTTTATCTTGCTTGATGTTTGCTGCTGCATCTGGTAAACTTATATTATCTATTTCCTGAGTTAATGCACCTTGTGTTGCATAATTAGATGTAAGCAAATAATTTTTGTCAGACAGTTTTGTAACATCAGGATTTTTTGAATTCAAATCTATCTGCCAATTACCTTTTGAATTAACCCTGCTCATTCCCAATGCATCAAATGCCAACGTCCATCCGCGGTTCATCACATCTTCCTTATAACTAAAGCCCTGCAAAAAAAATCCTGGGAACGCTCTCTCCATCTGTCTTTTTAGTAGGTCTGCATTATTACCGATCATTCTTTTATAGCTGTCCCATTGTGCTGCATCCATGTTGCTGCTGGCTTCAATATGCGCATCCCCCAATGGGCTTATCGTCCATTTCACATTCAATTTAGCAGGCTTGATCAGTTGTTGCGAATATGTTTTCGCATAGCTAATCAACAAAAATATACTTAATAGAATTCCTATTTTTTTCATAACAAATATTTTAGCGAACAGTAGATAAAATAGAATTGAACAAATTTGCTTTCTGTGAATAGTTAGTTCCACCAATAGTAACTCCAACAATACCATTGCTCGAATTTCGGAACGCCCCTTCCCATGCCCTGGTTCCATTGCTGGCGGTAGTTGTGCCTTGATAAACAGAGTAACCATTAGCAGTATTTACACGCTGGTATTGAACTCGCAGACCATTTGCATAAAGCCTGTCAGCAATATATTGCATCGCTCTATCTGCGGTAGTAACACCGGGTAAATTATATACATCAATCACTGAAGTATTGTCTCTTGTGCCGATATAAGAAACGATGAAAGGCAATTGAGCAAACGGGTAATCGTGGCGCTGCCAACCAGTAGGATAGCTAAAAGAAATCACACCACTATAACTGCGCACACTACTAGCTTTTCCACCACCCCCACCGCCGCTGTTACCGCTGTTGCCGCCACCACCACTTGCATAATTTTGATTTTCCAATTTTGATTCAGGTTCATTAGGAACACTTTTTGATCCACCGCTAAAGCTCGAAGCAATATCATCAATTTTTTTGCGAAGGAATTCATCATCTTTCAATTCCATTGGTATAACCCCTTTTTCTTCCATGGCATCCACATCAACAAACGTGTATCTGTTGTCACCCGCCTGCACGTTTTGCACAAATTCATTCAACTCTTTCATACCTGCTTTAAAAGCATCAGTGGGATTTGCGCGATTACCAAGACCTTCCCCACCAATACCAGTTGCTTCAATGGCATAGTATTGTCCATTCACAACAATTCCCGGATAGGCATGACCGGGGATCAGAAAAATAATCGGATGCAGTCCTGCGGATTTCAGCACACTTGCATATAATATTGACAGCTCAATGCAAAGCCCGGTATTACCGATTACGACTTCACGCGGCAAACGTGTGCTTTGCACCAACGAGTTGATATCACCCAATTTTTGTGGAATGCCTTCAGTGCCACTATACACCATGTGACTGACATAAGTTGCAGCATAAAGACCCATCAAGAATTTCACCGCATCTTCGGGCTTGCCGCTAACTGATGCTTCTTCGCCCTTCATTACTTTTTCTTGAACCTGTTGCGTGTAATATTTAATAATCGGATCTTCCGGGGTTACAAGGCATCCCAATAATTGATCATTGCGGAACATATCTGGGTAATTCGCAATTTCCTCTGGTGGAAGATCAGTATAAACAAACTGATTGCGCCCCATCATCTTGAAAGTATAATCTTCATTTTGCGTTTGCCCACCGTTGTAAGTAATTTTTATTTCTACTTTTTCTTGGCTCTGCGTCATCTTGTTCACGATATCATCTTTGAACTGAGGATAACATCTTACCACTGCATTTTGTCCGGGGTATATTTTAGATATCGTTTCCAAATCTGTCCAGTCAACATAATTCGGGATCCTGTACGATACTTTCACATCATTCAAAGTAGTTTTTCCATCATTGTTCATTAGCATCTTGAAAAGATAATACTCCCCATTCAGCGCATCAGAATTCGCATATACTTTATATGCTGATGGCATGATATAATCTGCATGCTTGATGGTTACATTCAAACTTCCGCTCCCAATTGGCAAAAAGTGAAACGCCAGCAGAAGCACGCCAGCAGCAAGGCAAATAATTGCAGGCAATTTGCTCTTCATAATCAGTAAGTTTTTGGGTGATAAAGATGCTTTCGGGAAAGCAGAATGGATGACGCTAGTAAGAAGATACAAATTGTAAAACCTCAGCTTGCAGCAATTTATTAAGGAACATCTGCTGATGTCCACTTTTCTTCCTAAACCAGAATTTCATCTATTAAGATTCCCTGAAGGAAAGGTATGGTACAGAAATCGGGAAGGCAATACGCAATATGTAGTATTTTTTTGGCGAGAAACTGGAAGTAAGATGCGAGGACAGGAAGAAAGGCAGGAACAATCAATATTCAATTTTAAAGTCAACCCAATGATGAAACTTTATTGAAATTTACAAACCAACTTACACTAAACTCGCTATTCACAATCACACTTCCATTCAACGCCCAATTCAATGCATGTTATCACCACCAATCCTCTTGGGGATGGCGCGAAGATAATGCGCAAATGCTGTCCTTCATTGGTGTTTCCTTCCAGCGCATATTTCGGATCTGGTTTTGCATCAGGTTCGCTTTTTTTATAATCAATCTCGCCTCTTTCCAAAATCTCTCTTATTTCTGTTTCTGTGATATGCCTGCAATCCATTCTGCAACGTGCATGATGCGTATAAATAAGATGATCCGCATGACGATTTATTGAATCAGCATTATTATTAATCTGCTGACACTGCACAAACAAAAGGCACACGAAAAATGCTAAGAAAAAAAGTTTTATTTGTGGAAATTGACTGATCACTTGATTAAAAATTTGATGCAAATATAGAGAGCATGTCTGAACTCCCGAGTTTCTCGGGACAGGCACGATTTTAACCTTATTTTTCTGATTCTTGTTCCTTGCTTTTCTTGCCAACTTTTCAACCCTTCAACCAATCAACTTACTCACTTGTCACTTGTCCCTTGTTCTCTTCCCAACTTTTCAACCCTTCAATCACTCAACTTTCCTACTTATCACTTACTACTCCTTGTCCCTTGTCCCTTCTTCCTTCATTCTTTCCTACCTTTGCCCTCTTATGTCCACAACAAAATCAGTTGCATTTCACACTCTTGGCTGCAAACTCAATTATTCTGAGACTTCCACCCTCTCGCGCATGCTTGAGAGCGAAGGCTTCGAAAAAAAAGAGTTTGATGATTTTGCTGATGTATATGTCATAAACACATGTTCCGTTACTGAAAACGCTGACAAAGAATGCCGTCATCTTGTTCGCCGCATTCAACGAAAAGCGCCGGAAAGTTTGGTGGTGATCACAGGTTGTTATGCGCAATTAAAGCCGAAAGAAATTGCAGAGATCCCCGGCGTTGATTTGGTTTTAGGCGCAGCAGAAAAATTTAATATCGTCGCTCATTTAAAAGAATTATCGAAAGGTGATGCAACAAAAATCTGCAGTTGCGACATTGAAGAGGTAAATAATTTTCATTCTTCATTTTCAGTTGTCGATAGAACCAGAACTTTTTTAAAAGTGCAGGATGGCTGCGATTATAATTGTTCATTCTGCACCATTCCGATGGCAAGAGGCAAAAGCAGGAGCAATTCTATCGAAAACGTTTTGCAGAATGCTAATGAGATCGCAAAAAATGGAGTAAAAGAAATTGTGCTGACGGGAGTTAATCTTGGCGATTTTAGAGACGAGATAGACCTCACCCCGACCCTCTCCAGAGGAGAGGGAGGAGCAATCTCACAAAATAGAAATTTCTTTCAGTTACTTCAGGAGCTTGATAAAATAAATGGCATTGAGCGTTTTCGTATTTCTTCTATTGAACCAAATTTATTAACGAATGAAATCATTGAATTTGTTGCCAACAGCAAAAAGATTATGCCTCATTTTCATATCCCGTTGCAAAGCGGAAGTAATAAAATTCTTGGGTTGATGAGAAGAAGATATAAAAGAGAATTATATGCAGAGCGTGTGGGATTGATTAAAACATTGATGCCTCATTGCGCAATCGGTGCTGATGTGATTGTTGGTTTTCCCAGCGAAACAGGTGAAGATTTTAAAGAGACTTTTGATTTTTTGCACGCACTTGATATTTCATATCTGCATGTTTTCACTTATTCAGAAAGGGATAATACAAAAGCTCTGGAAATAAAACCCGCTGTGCCGATGAATGTGAGGCACGAAAGAAATAAAACTTTGCGCAACCTTTCTTATATGAAAATGCAGCACTTCACGCAACTGCATGCAGGTGAAACACGTAAAGTATTATTTGAAAAGTTTTCAAATAACGACATGATGGAAGGGTACACTGATAATTATATACGCATCACTACCCCACATCGGAAGGAGTGGTCGAATGAAATTGTGGATTGGAAACTTTGATTTCAAAGGAGGATTAATTATGGCAAAATTTCAAGTGTCAATACGGTTTACAATGGATGATGATTTTATGGCGCTCGTGCCTTCGCACAGAACGTATATCGATCATCTTATCAATAAAGGAGTGATTGATTATTATGTTGTGTCAATGGAAACAC
>CAIYPC010000554.1 GCA_903927975.1 uncultured Bacteroidota bacterium
TAATGATTTGATTGCATTGAAGAGAAACGAATTTATTTCTTAAATGCCGGATGAAACTGATGCAAAGTTTCTCGCAAATATTCTCTGTCAAGATGTGTGTAGATTTCTGTAGTGGTAATGCTTTCATGCCCGAGCATCTCCTGAACAGCCCGTAGGTTTGCGCCACCTTCCACTAAATGGGTGGCAAAAGAATGTCGGAATGTATGCGGTGAAATATTTTTCTTGATACCCGCTTTTTTTGCAAGCTCTTTCAATATTAAAAAAATCATTACCCTCGTTAATTTGCTACCACGGCGGTTCAAGAATAAAATATCATCATTGCCAGGTTTAACAAGCACGTGTATGCGTATATCTTTTCGGTAAATATTTACATATTTTATAGCATCGCTTCCAATGGGCACCAATCTTTCTTTATCGCCTTTGCCGATAACTCTTATATAACCTACATCAAAATAAAGACAGGATATTTTCAGGTTCACCACTTCGCTCACGCGCAAACCACAACTGTACATGGTTTCGAGTATAGCCTTGTTGCGCCCGCCTTCTGGTGTGCTGAGATCAATTTGTGATATAATATCCTCAATTTCTTCAAACGATAAGACATCCGGCAATTTTCTTATGAGCTTTGGTGTTTCCAGCAAAACGGTCGGATCTTTTTTTATGATATTTTCAAGCAAACAATATTTATAAAAAGAACGTATTCCTGAAATGATCCTTGATTGAGACGTTGCAGTCATTCCCAAGTTGCCAATCCATTTAATAAATTGCTGAAGGTCTTTCAACTCCAAATCATCAGGCGTTTTCATTCCATGTTCATCCTGCAGAAACTCTGTGAGCTTGTCAATATCGTGCAGATAGGCTTCCACAGAATTATCAGACAACGATTTTTCCAATTGCAAATAAGCCTTAAACCCTCTTTTATATGCATCCCACATGAAGCAAGTTTATACGATAATCATCAAATGCTGAAAATTTTTTTGCAGCTTATCTTCTTTAATCCATATTTGCTTATTAAGAAAACTATCCATGCCAACAGTCAATTTACGTTCGTTCAAACAAATCGTAAAGCATAGCAAAAGAAGTATCAGAAATTTTTTAACTAGGCTTGAAAAGAAACAGCCGCGCAACTTGGAGCAGATAAAGCTTGAAGCGGACAAACAAACGTGGAAAGAAATCAATTGCCTCGATTGCGCGAATTGCTGCAAAACAATGTCGCCAACTTATACTGTGCAGGATGTGAAAAGAATTTCAAAACATCTTGACATGAGCGAAAAAGATTTTCGCAAAAAATGGCTTTACAAAGACAGAACAGGAGATTGGATGAATAAAAAACAACCTTGCCAGTTTCTTGATCTGAAAACCAATATGTGCGATATCTACGAATTGCGCCCACGCGATTGTGCGGGTTTTCCTCATCATACAAAAAAGAAAATGAACGCTGATTATATGCACATGTTCAAACAGAATATTGAATTCTGTCCGGCAACTTATAATTTGGTGGAAAAGATTAAGGAGAAAGTTCAAGAGAAGTGATTGAGGAGATTCGAGATTTTAGATACGAGATTCGGAATGTTTCAAATTTTCGAGGAAGATTGAATTATAAAATCACGTAACTCGTATCCTTTATTCCTCCCCTCCTCACAGTGCCACATCCTCAATAAAAAAATATTCATTCACGCCATCTTTCCTCAGTGAAATAGAAAGAATATCAAATTGAATCCTTTTCCATTCAGGATATTGAATCAAAAATTCTTCTGCCGCATTCATCAAATTTTGAATTTTCTTTTTTCCAACACTTTCTTCGGGATAGCCGAAAGCATTGTTGCTTCTTGCTTTCACTTCAATAAAATAGAGGATATTTTTTTTGCTGGCAATAATATCCACTTCATAATGTGAATGCCGCCAATTGTTGTGCAATATTTCATAGCCTTGATCCGCGAACCATTTAACAGCAAGTTCTTCACCTTCTTTGCCCAACTCATTATGCTTTGCCATGGATAAGCTTTCTTTTATTTATTTTGTGTGCTAAATCAGCCACAGATTACACCGAATAACACAGAATGATGGAACAAGATAAAAATAAAGTTTTCAAACTGCTTGGCAAAGTCCAGCATTATGCATGGGGTGGATCAACATTTATTCCCCAACTTTTACACCTGAATAATGAAGAGCAAAAACCTTATGCTGAATATTGGATGGGAGCACACGTAAATGCAAGTGCAGAAATTGTATTGAGTGATGAAAAGAAAATCAAGCTGAATGATTACATCAAATCTTTCCCTGACCAAACATTGGGCAAAGAAGTCATTAAGCAATTTGGAGCATTGCCATATTTGTTGAAAATTTTGGATGTAAAGGATATGCTTTCTATTCAGGTGCATCCTTCAAAAGAAAATGCGATAAAAGAATTTGCTGCAGAAAATAAAAAAGGAATTGCGTTAACCGCAGCTCATCGCAATTATAAAGACGACAATCACAAGCCTGAGCTAATGCTTGCCCTTAGCGAGTTCTGGCTGCTTCATGGTTTCAAGTCGGCAGATAAATTAAAGAATGTTTTGCAAAGAATTCCTGAATTGAAATTTCTGATCTCTGTTTTTGATCAAGGCGGATATTATGAATTGTATAGAACAGTAATGGAAATGGATCAGGAAATTGTGAATGAAACA
>CAIYPC010000555.1 GCA_903927975.1 uncultured Bacteroidota bacterium
ATCAGGCGTTTGCGCTTTTTAGATTTTTTTGTAAGAATGTGACGCTTGAAAGCTTTCTGGAAAGTGATTTTACCGGTGCCTGTTACTTTGAACCTTTTTTTGGCACTTGAATTGGTTTTTACCTTTGGCATTATAGTATGCTTTTTCAAATTACACCCTGATGGCGCTTCGCACTGGCGAAAACTTATGGAGCCGGTTGGGCAATATGGCTCCGCATTAAGAGGAGCGCTTTTCCTTAAAGGAGCGCAAAGGTAATCGTTTTTTTGGAATTTCAATGCAATTTTAACCGCAGAGACACAGAGGCGCAGAGGATTGCTTTTCAGGTGTGCCACGCCTACAAATCACTAACAAATTTTATCTTGCTTTTTTAGGCGTGGCACCACCTGAACACGCTAATAAAAAAACCGCACCCAAAGATGCGGGTTATTATACTTAAATCACTTGTAGTTCTTGATTCTCGTTCCTTGCCCCTTAACTCTTATCCTTACTACTTTTCTTCTGCGGCTTAGGCGCCCAAATCGCAAGCATTCTTTTGCCTTCCATTTTTGGCATGCCTTCCAGAATGCCGGTTTCGTTCAATCGTTCCGCAAATTTCAATAATAGCAATTCGCCTCTTTCTTTAAATTGAATGGCGCGACCTTTGAACTGCACATAAGCTTTCACCTTGTCGCCATCTTTCAAAAATTTCTCAGCATGTTTTGCTTTGAAATCGAAGTCATGATCATCAGTATTTGGAGTGAACCGGATTTCTTTCACTTCACTGGCCTTGCTCTTGGCCTTCATCTCTTTTTCCTTCTTCTTCTTCTCGTATAAAAATTTATTATAGTCGATTACTTTACAAACAGGAGGATCAGCGTTCGGAGAAATCTCCACAAGATCGAGCTGCTGCTCGTTCGCTATTTTTAGTGCATCTTGGATTGAATAAACGCCAACTGTGATGTTGTCGCCAACCAACCGCACTTGCGGCACTCGGATCATGTGATTGGTGCGGTGTTCCTGTTGTTGTTCTTTCCTGAATCTTGGATTAAAATTACCTCTGGGAGGTCTCGGTGGAAATGCCATTTACAATTTTTAAGTGAAGCTCCATCCCTACAGGAAGCTATTTTTTTTGTTTTTTATAATCATATCTCTTTAGGGAAAGAGATTTTTTAATTACCAGTGTTTATTAATAACAAGTTCGTTACGTTTTTGTTTTTTCTTTTTTTGGAGACCAGCAGTGGAATGGCTATTAAACATTCTTGCGTCGCACTCTTGTACAGTTGATATTCTACTGAGCTTTAGTTTTATAATTTGCAACAGCATGAATGATTCAACACTAATTTACAATTTTCAACAACATCATTTTTATTCATCCTCGAGATTTCTCCGCAGCTTGTGCTGAGTTAACGAAGCATCCAAATGACAAGTCTCTAAAAATTTGAAGAACATTATAATTTCGCTGTTCGTCACCCAAAACTGAAAACCTCAATCAAAATAATTTGCCAACTCATAGAACTGCCAACTGAAAACTATAAACTGGAAACTCGAAACTTGCAAAGAACGACAAACAACCAACCACAAACTATAAACTCCTTCTTTCTTTTATCTCAAGCGCAATTTCGCCGATCAGCTCATCCACATTTCTCGCGCCCAAATCGCCTTTGCCTTGTCTGCGAACAGAAACCTTTCCTTCGTTCACTTCTTTCTCCCCTATCACCAGCATATAAGGAACTTTTGCGATCTCAGTATCACGTATTTTCTTCCCTATCTTTTCGCTCCTATCATCAACTTCACAACGAATATCTGCATTTTTTAGCGATTGCAAAACAGTTTGTGCATAATCCATGAATTTATCACTGATCGGCAAAATTTTCACCTGTAATGGCGCGAGCCACACAGGAAACTTTCCTGCATAATGTTCCAGCAAAAAACCAATGAAACGCTCGTGCGTGCCAAGCGGCGCACGATGGATAATCAATGGTATCTCAGGTTCATTCTCTTTATTAGTAAACGATAATTTAAAGCTGCGGGGTTGTGCAAAGTCTACCTGATTTGTAGCCAATGTAAATTCTCTGCCAATTGTGCTCCAAATTTGCACGTCTATTTTTGGTCCATAAAAAGCGCCTTCGCCTTTTACTTCCACAAATGGAACGCCGGTTTCTATCAAAACATTTCTAACAAGTTCTTCAGTTTCTAACCAAAGCTCTGGCTCGTTCACATATTTCTGTCCCAGCTTTTCAGGATCATGAAGGCTCAACCGCATCACATATTTTTCAATACCAAATATTTTAAAATACTTGACGTACATATCGTTCACCGCCTTGAACTCCTTTGCAAATTGTTCTTTAGTGCAATAGATATGCGCATCGTTCATGTGCAGGCATCGAACGCGCATGAGCCCGAACAATTCACCACTTTGCTCATAACGGTAACAAGTGCCGTATTCTGCCAAACGGTAAGGCATATCCCGATAGCTCTTTGGTTCTGCATCAAATATTTTATGATGATGCGGGCAGTTCATCGCCTTTAAATAATATTTTTCCCCATCCATTTCCATTGGAGGAAACATGCTATCAGCATAATAAGGCAAATGCCCGCTGGTTATATACAAATTTTCTTTAGCAATGTGAGGCGTTACCACTCTCTTGTATCCGCCAGCCAATTCTGTTTCTTTCGCAAGCTTTTCCAATTCTTCAATAATAACAGTTCCATTGGGCATCCATAAAATAAGACCTGCGCCAATATCGTCGTTCATTGTGTAAATGCCGAGCTCTTTTCCAAGTTTTCTATGATCACGTTTCTTCGCTTCTTCCAGCATCAACAAATATTCATCGAGCTCTTTTTGCGAAGGAAAAGTAACACCATACAATCTGGTAAGTTGTTTATTTTTTTCATCGCCTTTCCAATAAGCGCCTGCAATATTAGTTAGCTTGATTGCTTTGATGAAACCAGTATTTGGTATATGTGGGCCGCGACATAGATCTGTGAAATCTCCTTGGGTATAAAAAGTTATTTCGCCATCATTCAGGTTTTGCAGTAAATCTAATTTGTATTCATCACCCTTATCAGAAAAATATTTCAATGCATCAGCTTTCGAAATTTCTTTGCGCACATACACTTCATTTTTCTTTGCAAGCTCAGCCATTTTTGTTTCAAGCTTTCGCAGATCATCTTCTGTGATCTGTTTTCCGCCTAGATCCATATCATAATAAAACCCAGGCGGATTTTGTGTTGCAGGACCAACCCAAAATTTCACGCCAGGAAAAATGCTTTCAACGGCTTCTGCCATTAAATGTGCTGATGAATGCCAGAAAGTTGATTTACCCTCATCATCTGTCCACGTGAGCAATTTCAAATTCGCATCTTCATACAAAGGTCTTGTTGCATCCTGCACTTTGCCATTCACACTTGCAGCTAAAATTTTTCTTGCCAAACCTTCACTGATCGATTTTGCGACATCGAGTGGAGAAATGCCTGCTGCATATTCTCTAATAGCGCCATCCGGAAAAGTAATTTTTATCATCTTGAATTTTATAGATTCGGGATACGAGGTGCGGGATACGAGATGCAGGATATAAGATGCAGGATCACGATTAGAATTTCAGGGCTTCATATCTCGTATCCAATATCTCGTATCTAAAATCAACATCTCAAATCTCGATTCTCAAAGAGCGGCAAATTTAACAAACTCTTGCCAGATAACATTTACGAAATAATTCTGAGAAAAAAATATTTAGGTAATTTGCCCCCATGAATTGCGGCAAAATGAAAAAGATTTACTTCCCTATTTTATTTTTATTTATTGCTATCACATCAAATGCCCAAGATTTGACAGGCGTTTGGAGAGGACATTTCCGCGCGAATAGCATTTCAAGTCGAATGATGAATTATGATGATCGATACAAAATTGAAGTGCAGATTGCGCAACGTAATGATGCTTTCCAAGGCGTTACTTATTCTTACTTAACCACAGTATTTTACGCTAAAGCTGAAGCCAATGGTACAATCAATCCCAACACGAAAAAGGTATTGCTTCGCGAACTGAAATTAGTTGACGTAAAGACTGCTTCTGGGGGCGATGTTTTTTCAATGACTTATTTTCTAAAATATTCAAAACTTGGCGACGAAGAATTTTTAGAAGGCACTTACACGAGCATGAACATCCGCGATTCGAGTAAAGGTGAAGGTGGGACTGTTTTTTTACATAAAGTAATTACATCCGATTTTAGCAAAGAGCCTTTTTTAGAAAAGCGCGAAAAAGAAATTGAAAGAGAAAAACACAAAACCACTGAGACGCCACCTCCACCTCCTATTAAAAAAGATATAACCACGAAACCTGCTCCAAAGCCCAGTAGCACGGTGAAGCCAAATAGCGCAACAAAAAAGCCAACACCTGCTGTTGTTAAGAATAACACATCTACATCGAATATCCCAAAACATAACCCGCCAAAACATCCTATGCCGAAACCTGTGCCTAATTCGTCTTTAGCAAAAACGGATCCGCCCAAACAAAACATAGCGCCAAGCATTACTGATTCATCGCATAAAATCGAGAAAAAACAAGCACCAGTTCTCATTGTTCCAAAAGTTCTAAGTAGTAGGCAAAATGAATTGGTGAAAACAATTACTGTGAGCAGCAACGAAATAGAATTGCGTATTTATGATGATGGTGCAATTGATCACGACACCGTTTCAGTTTATGTCGATAAAAAAATGGTGGTGAACCATGCAATGCTTACTGACAGAGCTATCATCGTAAAATTGCACATGGACGATGATAATAATTATCATGAAGTGGTGATGGTTGCTGAAAATGAAGGAGAGATACCGCCGAACACTTCACTGATGGTAGTGAAAGCCGGCGACAAGGAATATGAAGTGCGCATTGTTTCAACTGAACAGAAGAATGCAATAGTGATTTTCAAATTTGAAAAGGATAAATAGCTGATCAAACCTATCAGGTTCTGAAAACCTGATAGGTTTTGCAACCGTTCAAATAATTTTTTATTCCCCGTAATGTCGAGTGACATCTTCCATTTATATTTACGAATGCGATTTACTTTTCTCCTCATCTTATTATTTCCTGTATTTCTTTTTGCGGAAGACCTGAATGGTATTTGGAAAGGGACTCTCACACAAGGAGCCGGCGGCTGTTATCCAAAATATTCATTGGAGATCCAGATAAATTTTTCTAATAATAACATCACCGGAAAAGTGTATGATTATTATGATACTTCAAAATTTGTGAAGCTGAGTTTCTCGGGCAAATACAACCCTCAAACCCATCGTTTGGTTTTGATTGAGAACAAAGTGCTTCAATCGCAGATACCTTTTGATTGCGTTCCATGCATTAAAACTTATGATCTCACTTATTCAAAAAAGAATAATGATGAAATATTAGAAGGCGATTGGAAAGGGCATGTGGTTGAAAAACAAATTGTATGTCCGCCAGGGAAAATTGTGCTCAAAAAATCTCCTTATTCTGATTTTCCAGTTGATATTGATCAAAGCGAGGAGCTGGCAGCGATTCAAAAAGATATTCACCTCGAGCCGAGGACTATCGATCTTAAAAAAACAATCACTCTTGATTCTCCCAAAATAAAGCTTCAGTTTTACGACGATGCCGAAATTGATGGCGACACGATTACTGTTTTTGTGAACAACAAATTATTGCTCTATCGGCAACGCCTAACCGAAAAACCAATTGATGTTTACTTCAATGCTTTTCCAGGAACAGAATATGAATTGGTGATGTATGCCGATAATCTCGGCACGATACCACCAAATACAGCGTTGATGGTGGTTACAGCAGGTGACCAAAAATTAGATGTTTATCTTTCTTCCAGTGAACAGAAAAGTGCGGCGGTGAAATTTGTATATAAACCAAAGGGGCATTAGTCTTTCATTAGAAACAGTCGAATCTCGTTTGGTAGTTTGTGGTTTGTAGTTAAGCTCCTGATAAGGAGGGAAGTATTTAGAATGTATAAGTTGATTGTTCATAGAAGAATACAATTCACCATTGACTATTCACCATTCACAACTACACAATTAAAAACCTTTTCGAAATTATTTTTGATTTTTTCTTTTACTTCTTCAACAGAAATTTTTCTCCCCAATTCTTTTTTGAGAGACGTCACTTTTTTATTTTGGATACCGCATGGGATGATAAAATCAAAATAAGAAAGATCTGTATTTACATTTAGTGCAAAGCCATGCATGGTGATCCAACGGCTGCACCGAACTCCCATCGCACAAATTTTGCGCTCTTTGTGGTGTATGCCTGCATCAATCCAAACGCCTGTTTCACCAGTAGAACGACCACTTTCAACGCCATATTCTGCAAGTGTTAGAATAATCACTTCTTCCAACTCGCGCATATACCTTCCGATATCAGTATAAAATTTTTCAAGATCTAAAATTGGATAACCAACGATTTGTTCAGGTCCGTGAAAAGTGATATCTCCTCCCCTGTTCGTTCTATAAAATTCAATTGCTCTCGTATTCATTTCCTCTTCGCTGATCAGAATATTTTCTTCATGTCCGCTTTTCCCCAAGGTATAAACGGTTGGATGTTCAACGAAAAGCAGATGGTTTGTGGTTTCTTGCAATTGCTGATTCCCAACTGCCAATTGACCACTAAAAGCCGCAGCTTTTGCTTTCACATTCTCTTGTAATAATGTTTCCTGAAAATCCCAGGCTTGCTTGTAACCCATAATCCCAAGATCCTTTAAAATTACTTGTTGTTTCTTCATATTGAAATGCAAATTTACGAACTACTCAATTAACGTTACCATTCAAAACTGGTTAGGTTTATATTTGCAAAAAATTATAAATGAAAGATAATGAGGAAGACAATGTTGAAGAGATCCAGGAGCCTTCGGATGAGCTATATGAACGTTTGAATATTAAGGTTGACAAAGGCCAGGAGCTGATGCGCATTGACAAATTTCTTGTGCAAAGGATGACAAATGTATCGAGGAATAAAATCCAACATGCCATTGAAGCAGGCATGGTGTTGGTGAATAATAAAATGGTCCCTACCAATCAAAAAATAAAACCTAAAGACGAAATCATTTTTTATTCGGATAAGGAAACTCATGGTGAAAAAGTGCTGCCTGAAAAAATGGATCTGAATATTTTTTATGAG
Organism: uncultured Bacteroidota bacterium; assembly: GCA_903927975.1. Lineage (GTDB taxonomy): Bacteria > Bacteroidota > Bacteroidia > Chitinophagales > Chitinophagaceae > Puia. Next base: position 7,127 of record CAIYPC010000555.1, read on the forward strand.
GACGATGATGTGATGATAATAAATAAACCACCAGGCCTTGTTGTGCATCCTGCAAGTGGACATTACACAGGCACATTGCTGAATGGAGTTGCATATTATCTTCAGCAAAAAAATAATTCAATCAATGAAGAAACCTTGCCCCGTTTCGGGCTTGTTCACCGCATTGATAAAAACACCAGTGGGCTGATGGTTCTTGGCAAAACAGAAAAAGCCGTTATAAGTCTTGCCAAACAATTTTTTGATCACACGGTAAAGCGGCAATACATGGCATTGGCATGGGGCGATATGGCAAATGATTCAGGGACTGTTATTGCTCATGTTGGCAGGCACCAACGCTTCAGAAAATTATTTGATGCATATCCCGATGGAGAGCATGGGAAGGCCGCAATCACTCATTACACTGTTTTGGAACGTTTCGGTTACACGTCACTGTTACAATGCGTTCTGGAGACTGGTCGCACACACCAGATACGCGTTCACATGCAACATATCGGTCATCCACTCTTCAATGATGACACTTATGGAGGAGATAAGATTGTCAAGGGAACAGTGTTCAGCAAATACAAACAATTTGTTGAGAACTGTTTTGAAATTTGTCCCCGCCATGCGCTGCATGCCAAAACAATCGGTTTTGTTCATCCAACAACAGGCAAAGAAGTTCTATTCGAAAGCGAGCTTCCTGATGATATGAGGGTGTTGATTGAGAAATGGAGGGGATATGTTGCGAAAAAAGTTTGAGTTGAGTGATATATAAAAAAAAAGAGGCTACAAAAGTTAGCCTCTTTTTTTATTTGTTTTTTTCTATTGCTTAGTAACTAAAAACGTCCCTTGTGCCGAGCCTACTGCTGTTATGTTCTGCCAAGTGCCTTGCATTGTAGTACTGTCAATTGGCGCTCTCACTTCCAATGTCTGGCCGCCTATAGAATAGTCGCCGATGAAAGTATAGTTTGTAACTTTCCAAGTACCAGTATAGCTTGCCGAGCCATTGTTAACAATAAATACACTATTAGCACTTACATTGAAAGTATAGGCATTTGAAAGAGCATCGAAGTCATTCCCCCATTGTCCCACCCAAGTGCCTTGCATGTTCGGTAATATTACGCCAACTGTATCTATGACATTTATTGTGACACTATCAATCTTTGTTACAGTGTTTGTCTTTGTACAACTCGTAAGATGAAGGAAGGAAAAGCCAATAGCAATTGCAAAAAACAAAATAAATAATGAACGTTTCATAACTGTTTTAATGGTTGTTGTTTGTCTACTCTTAAAAATGCAGTTTTCGGCTTTCCTGCTTAAGATCAAAAATAATAAATCATCTCTGTATTAGCGAATTTTCAACAGAATTGCTAATGATTATAATAGTCGTGTCAAAAAACTAGCACTTAAGAAGATATTCTAAATAAGGCTGAACGCTTTTATCAAAGCTGTAGTATTTAGCGGCTGCATAACATCCTTCTTGAAATTGATTATAATTATTTTCAATTTCATTCAATGCGTTTTTAATTGTTATCGGAGCATAGTCATCAATTAAAATACCTGCCTTGAATTCTTTTACAAATTGAAACCCAGGAATATTGCAAGCGATAACCGGTGTGCCTGCGGATAAATACATAAATAGCTTACCTGAAGGAGCAGTTTGATAATTAATGCTGCCATTAATCAAATCCCATTCATAAAAACAGAACCCAATCCGGAATTGCGATAAATAGCTAATGAATGCATTTGACTCTAAATAATCCTGATCGATTTTCACGCTTCCTGAATCAATCAATTGGCTATAATTTTCTTTTATGTAAGTCAGCGTCTTTTGTTCTCCGCCACCCTTTAATATAATTTTATACAGAGGATATTGCTTAATAAAATCGAGGCATTCCAACACTGCAAATTTTTTTACAATGCTACCAGCCCAAATCAATCCTTCGCGATTATTGTTACCGCCAATTTCTTCTTTAAAAACAGGTGCATTTTGTATAAAAAAAGTTTTAAGTTTCAAGTCCCCGAAAATATAATCATATCTCATTTGGTTTTGAATAATAACAGAACTGATTCTATTGAAATCAATTTTCGTTTGAAAAGGATCATCTGTGTAAATCTCAAGGGAAATGAAATGACAGAAATCAAATCTCTTCTGACACAAATACAATGCTAGTGTATCAACAGCCAAAACAATATCGCTTTTTGCTTTTCGCAACGCGTTTTCTAAAATAAACAGTTGTAATTTTTTTGAAAACCAATAATCATATTTTACCGTGCCGCCGATTATCTTTTTAAAAAAATTCAAACTTAAAAAAATAGCATAATCAAAATCTTGAACGAGTTTGCGAAAAGGGATTTTAAGATACCTGACATTTCTTGTTAAATCTTTTTGCTTACCAACAAATTTTGGCTCAAAAGAAATGATACTTGCATCGAAATCGTTTTTCAAAAAATCGTATAGATTTAGTA
>CAIYPC010000556.1 GCA_903927975.1 uncultured Bacteroidota bacterium
AAAAACCAAATGAACAGCATGGCTGGAAATGCAAGGCTAAAAATTAGGTTCTTGTTTTCATGCCCTAAATGCATGAACTCCGCAATGATAAAAAAGGCTTTTGCTAAAGTTCCTATAACAAATAACCCATTCAATAAGTGTTTTGGAATAAAATGGGTTTCATAATAAACAATCGCAAGAATAAGTTCTGCCAATGTGATAAATAATAATATCCAGAAAGTTTTCCAAATCGCTTTCGTAGAAAAATCTGGTTCAGCATGACCAGTAGCATCAACATGACCTTCGCTCATAAAAAATAATTATTGATATTAAATGAATTAAAGCAAATAAAAACAAGTGAACACAAACACCCAAACTAAATCAACAAAATGCCAATAGAGCCCAGCTTTTTCAATCATGAGGTAATGGCCTCTTTTGTCAAAATCACCTCTCCATGCTTTTATCAACATGATGATATTAATGATGACGCCGGAGAACACATGGAAACCATGAAACCCTGTTATGGTAAAAAAGAAATTTGAAAAATTAGTCGTCGGCACAGTGCGATCGGCATTCAAAAAATGGCTTCCTGCATCAGTTGCAATTTTTCCCCACCATGCACCTTCGCTATATAAATTTGTCCATTCCCAAGCCTGACAGCTTAAGAAAGCAAGACCACCAATGATTGTCCAAATCATCCATTTGATGACGCCTTTTCTGTCGTTATTATGCCCAGCCGTTACCGCAAGCACCATCGTAACAGAACTCATGATGAGGATGAAAGTCATCAAGCTCACAAATGCAAGCGGAATATTCATTTCGCCAATTATTGGAAAATTCCTGAATACGTGGTTTGGATCAGGCCATGAATTGCTTGCAAAACGGATGCTTCCATAAGAAATAAGAAATGCGCCGAAGGTAAAAGCATCGCTCATCAGAAAAAACCACATCATCAACTTGCCATACTCAACATTGTATGGGCTTTTTCCACCGCTCCACCATTTTTGCCCGGCTGGTACTGCTTGAGACATAATTCAATTTTATAAGTTCACAAATTTATTCAACTAAAACGAAAATCAATGTATCACTAAAAAGAAAACGAACAGATAAATCCAAAGCAAATCAACAAAATGCCAGTAAGTGCTTGCAACTTCAATGGGCACACTATCATAGTTTCTTGTTGTTGCGCTAAATGCTCTAACAAACATAACAGCCAATGCAATCACTCCACCCAAAACATGTAGCACGTGCAAGCCCGCAATCACATATAAAAACTGTCCTGCACCTGAACCGCTGAATGTTATCCCGCTTTTCCATATCGACCAAAATCCTGCGATCTGCAGCGCGATAAACACAAGACCTAAAATTGCAGTAGCCGTTATAAAATTGCGATAGGCGCGAATGTTTCTTTCTTTAAAAGCTTTCACTGACATCTGCGCCGTAACGCTGCTTATCAATATCACCGCCGTTGAGTACCAGAAAGCACGTGGTATATCAAAGGTTGTCCATCCCGGTTGTTGGCGCTTCACAATGTATGCACTCGTGAAACCAGCAAACATCATCACAATGCTGCCAAGTGCTACCCACATTGTGAATTTGTGCGGATGTATTTTTTTTCGTTGCGTGTTCACGTTATCTTTTACCTCAATTGATTGTATCATTATCTTTCTTCCTGCTTATATTTTTATTTTGTCAATCAGCAAAGCCAGCAATACTATCGGCAAATAAATATAGCTGCTGAACATCACTCTTCTCGCTGCCTGAATCGTCATCTCTTTATAAAGCCTAACACATTGCCACACCATAAAACAATTTGCAACAAGTACAATCGCTAAACTTATTATTCCGCTCATTCCGAGCATATATGGAATCACTCCAACTGGCAATAGCAGCAAAGAATAAATTACTGCTTGAATTGCTGAATATTTTGTTGGACCATCTACTGAAGGCAACATTTTGAAACCTGCTGCAGAATAATCTTTGTGTGCGATCCATGCAATTGCCCAGAAATGCGGGAACTGCCAGAAAAATTGAACGGCAAATAAAGCCCATCCCCCAGCACTCAAATCATCATTGCCCGCTGCCCAGCCAATCAAACAAGGCAAGGCACCCGGCACCGCACCAACAAGCACCGAAATGGAATTTACTTTTTTTAATGGCGTATAAATAAATGCATACAGAAACAAACTGAATGCAGATAATGCAGCCGTTAAAAAATTAAAATGCCAAAGCATTAGCACACCAGCAATTCCAGTGATCACCGCAAATGTCCATCCTTCAGTAACACTCATCCTACCACTTGCAATGGGTCTTTTCGCTGTGCGCTTCATCAATGCATCTGTGTCTTTTTCAACCACCTGATTAATCGCATTTGCGCTACCAGTAACAAGCATTCCCCCAACAAAAAAAAGAACTATTGACCCCCAATCATACGCAGTAACTTTTGGAGCAAGCAGATAAGAAACAACCGCAGAGAAAACAACCATAAAACTTAGGTTGAATTTTATGAGTAGCTTATAATCCTGCAATTTGCTCGCTATTTTAAAAGAACTTGATTGCTTCACTGTTTCCTGCTGCATCTAAAAAATTTTATTTTACAGCCCCGCTTTTGGCGGCATTTCGCTGCGCTCAATTTGCAGTTCACGTTAATGATTAACCGCTTTATTATCCTGCCGTTGTTGGTCGGCGACCAACAACGGGGGCACCAAAATTTAAAATCCGAAAGCCCGCAAGAAGCCAGCAAAAACTGTAATATTTCTTTCGGTCTTCCGGACTTACTATTTATTATTTTCTATCAATGTTTGCTTTCGCTGCTACCGACCGGTTCTGTTTGCAAAATGAATTCTCTGCCATCTTTACCATAATCATAAGCCCAACGATGTACTTCAGGAATTTCTCCAGGCCAGTTGCCATGACCAGGTCTTATCGGTGTTGTCCACTCCAAAGTTGTTGCGCCCCATGGATTTTGTGTGGTCACTTTTCTTCCCTTAAAAATGGAATAGAAAAAGTTGAACACAAACATCAATTGAACAGAGAACACAATCATTGCTACTGTCGATATAAATTTGTTCAAATCTCCAAACTGGTTGAATGATGCCCATCCGCTATAATCAAGATAACGGCGAGGCATACCTGCTAATCCTTCATAGTGCATCGGCCAGAAAATAAGATAGGCGCCGATAAGTGTCACCCAAAAATGGATATAGCCCATCGTATTGTTCAAATATCTCCCATACATTTTTGGGAACCAATGATACACGCCGCAGAACATGCCGAAGAATGCTGAAACGCCCATCACGATATGAAAGTGAGCAATTACGAAATAAGTATCATGCAAGTGAATATCCAATGTAGAGTTGCCAAGAAATATTCCTGTTAATCCCCCAGAAATGAAAAGGCTCACAAAGCCGATTGCAAAAAGCATGGCCGGCGTAAATCTTATATTTCCTTTCCAGAGTGTCGTAATCCAGTTGAACACTTTAATAGCAGAGGGAACCGCAATCAATAATGTGAGCAACACGAACACCGATCCAAGGAAGGGATTTAATCCCGTTACAAACATATGATGTGCCCAAACCAAGAAGGCAAGGACCGTGATGGCGAAAATGGAACCTACCATTGCCATATAACCGAAAACTGGTTTGCGTGAATTCACTGACATTACTTCGGAAACCAGACCCATCGCAGGAAGTATGATAATATACACTTCTGGGTGACCAAGGAACCAGAATAGATGTTGGAAGAGAATCGCATTTCCGCCTTCGCTTGGTAATGCTTTATTGGTAGATGCTATAAAAATATCAGAAAGATAAAAACTTGTGCCTGCATGTCTGTCAAACAATAATAAAATCAATCCGGATAAAAGAACAGGGAATGATAATACGCCCAGAACAGCAGTGAAGAACAATGCCCAAATTGTTAATGGCAACCTAGTCATGCTCATGCCTTTGGTGCGCATGTTCAAAATGGTGGAGATATAATTCAAACCACCAAGCAATGAAGACACTACAAATAATGCCATGCCTGTTATCCAATAATCCATCCCGGCTTTTGATCCTTCATTGGCATCCCCCAATGCGCTCAAAGGCGGATAGACCGTCCAACCCCCACTTGCTGGCCCTGTTTGAAGGAATAAAGAACAAAGGATTACCACGCTCGCTAAAAAGAAAAACCAATAAGAAAGCATGTTCAAAAAAGGCGAAGCCATATCTCTAGCGCCAATCTGCAATGGAATTAAAAAGTTTGCAAATGTTCCGCTCAAACCTCCTGTTAATACAAAGAATACAAGCACGGTTCCGTGCATGGTAACAAGCGCATAATAAAATTCGGGTTGAATTTTTCCACCCTTTGCCCATTTTCCAAAAATATCTTCGAGGATTGGGAATGTTGAATCAGGATAACCCAATTGCAGACGGAACAGCACCGACATTAACCCACCTAATATTGCCCAAATCATACCAGTAATGATAAACTGCTTGCATATCATTTTATGATCCTGGCTGAATACATACTTAGTGATAAAGGTCTCTTTGTGGTGATGTGCACCATGCTCGTCATGATGGGCATCGTGCGATGTATCCACTTCAGAATGCCCGTGCAAAATTGCTTCATTGCTCATTTAGAAAAATTTTAATTCTTAACGTTGCCGTTATTCGGTCAATTATTTCTTGGAGATGCTTTTTGCTGTTGCATCTGTACTAACTGTTGCAGCTACTGTTTTTTGTGTGCTATCCTTTGTTGGTTCCGGTGCAGGAAATGCAAGCGCATAATTTGGTTTCTGCTTTGCTTTCCATAAAATAAATTCTTCAGCGGTTACCACTTTCACAATGCCTTTCATGGTATAGTGCCCTCTGCCACACATCTGGTCGCAGGAAATTTCATATTCAAAATCGGGATTGTTTGTTTTCTTTTTCATTTCCTCTGTGGTGAACAAAGGCGTGAACCACATCGTTGTCGGGGTTCCTGGAACTGCATCCATTTTCATTCTGAAATGTGAAAGGCCTACATCATGAATCACATCTCTTGAATTGATGATAAGCTTAACCGGACGGTTCACTATCATGTACACTTCCTGATTTACAACAATGTCATCATGCGTTGCCGGATCATCCCAAAGCAAACCAAGAGAATTGTTCTTTCCATCATCAATATTCTTGTAATACTTTTTGCCGAATGTTTCATCTTTACCTGGATAGCGGAATATCCAGCCAAATTGTTTTCCCGTTACTTCAATCTGCATTGCTTCTTTAGGAGCATCGCCTGTGATGCGATACCAGTACATCAAACCAAAACCTACGAGCACAGCCAATGCAATTGCCGGGATAACTGTCCAGATAAATTCAAGACGATTGTCGTGGGGAAAATAATAAACTTTTCTTTTTTCTGAATACTGATATTTATAAGCGAACCAGAATAATAATATTTGTGTGATGACGAATACCACGCCTGTTATGGCGATGGTGATATAAAGCATCTTGTCAATCGCCTGCCCATGTTGAGAAGCAGCTTCGCCGAGGATTTTCCCTTTGAAAAGGTCATTGCACCAATATACCCCAACTAAACCGCCGACAAGAAATACCATCATTAAAAAACCATTGATGCGGTTCTGTTGCTCTAATGCTTTCTTCTCTCCTTTTAATACGGCAACGTATTCGCTTGCTTTGGCAATCTGAAAAGTGATCAGGAAACCAAGCAACAAAATAGCTATGATAAAAAAGTTTGACATGATTCTTTATAAAAATTTATTCCTTGTATTAAAATTTATATCAGCTTAAACAGCTCCCTTCTATGTATGATGAATAACGCTTTCTTTCAGGAACGGGTGGTTCATTGGTATTAATGGATATTTGCTCAATACCCTTGCCGCATTCCACATAATCAACCCAACAAAACCCGCAGCCACACCAAAATCAAATATGTTCATTGGCACATGATCTTTCATGGTGCTACCAAATACCATTTGGAAGAAATCTATCCAATGACCAAACAACAAAGCTACTGACATAAACGTAACGATTGCATAATTCCTTTTCGCAGTCCGCGTCATATAAATCAATAAAGGCGCAAGGAAATTGATGACGAGATTGAAATAAAATAACCCTGCATAAGGACCTTCAAACCTTGTTTTGAAATAGATGGTTTCTTCTGAAATGTTTGCATACCATATCAACATAAATTGAGCGAACCACAAGTATGTCCAAAAGATAGAAAATGCAAATTGAAATTTTCCAAGATCATGCAGATGCTCGTCGTTGGTATATTCGAGATATCCTAAATTTTTAAGGTAGATAACAAATAGTGTTATTAATGCAACGCCAGCTACAAATGAGCTTGCAAAAGTGTACCAGCTATACATCGTAGAAAACCAATGAGCGTTGATGCTCATCAACCAAAGCCATGGAGTTACTGATGCCACGGTCAATGCAAACCAAAAAATATAAGTGGCTGCCCAAACAGTATTTTTATATATATATTTTTTGCCTTCTTCAACGCTAAGCGGAGTGTCATCAATTTCGCGGGATATTTTGCGAAGTTTCCAGCCTAGGAACATCCAAAGCCCGATGGTAAGCGTTGTCCAAACTATAAAAAAAGTTGGGCTAAGAAATCCGCTTTTACCTTTCAGCACAGCATCTTTTGCTACCAGTTCTGGATTTAACCATTCGTAGATATTGCTTTTATGCCCAAACACCAACGCCATCAATATAATGAAAGTGATTGCTCCGATTGGTATAACACATGCAGCGATTGCTTCTGTTACCCTGCGAAAAGAAATTTGCCAGCCGCCCCATGCCAATGTTGTTGCTGCAAAGAAAAACATAGCTGCATTTACTACCAGCAAAAAATAAACACTGTTCTGGAGCACTGAAGACCAGAAACGAGTGCCATTATCAACATTGCCGTATAAGATATATCCAATGATCAGGGACACTGCTCCAACACCCATCAACGCAAGTGACCAGGTTTTAAATCGTGAAGGCGTCTCAAAATTTTGTTTAACTGATGACATTCTCAAAAATTTTGTATTCGTTTAATTCGCGTTAATTAGTTCTCGCGTTACTTTTTTGCTGTTGAATCTGCACTATTGCTACTTCCTGCTTTGCCAGCCATTTGTTTTGATTTGATATAATGTATCACCATCCAACGCTGGCGTGTATCTAACTGCGAAGCATAGGATCCCATTTTATTTTTACCATAAGTAACTGAATAGAACATTTGTCCTGCAGGCATTGCTTCATATTTTGCATCACCCACCAAAGTCGCCGGCTTTGCTGGGAAAGGGCCTTCGCCACCTTTGTATAATGGACCGTTTCCATCTAATTTCGGTCCATGGCAAATGCCGCAGTTCACTAAATACAATCTTTCTGATTCCACTGACTGAACCGAATCCAAACTCGCGATTGGATTGGGAATTTGTTTTGAAGCAACATAGTTTGTGCTATCACCATCCTTATCTTTCAACAATGCGAAAGGAAACATCTCGCCGCGTTTGATGGTTCCGGGAACCGGCAAATTGCTGAAATTGATGCCATGTTTCTTAAGCGAATCTTTCACTTCTTCTGTAACTGAATATGTTTCGTAAGCCCTGCTATAAGCCATATCAGGCATATAAACTCTTGATGGCTTTCTTTGCACATCACTGCAACTAACAATAATCACTACTGCAATTACAATCAATGATATGATGGATATTTTTTTCATCTGCTAATAATGTCTGTTTCGTTTACGCTAAAGAAGCACTTTTCTTTTCAAATGGTTTTGAATCCTTGTCATATCGCCCAAACCACCAATCCGCTTCAGCTTCCTGCACACTTATTTCTATTGCCCCGAGGCTGCCTAAAAATGAGCTCATTTCTGTTTCGTTATTTTTTGCCGTGCATTCGAGCACCATCACAAAAAGATCGTCCGTTGACCTTGGGTGAAAATGATGTTTCTTAACAAAGGGAGCAAGCTGGCACAGATAACAAAATGTCATTACCATACCTACGGCAGAAAAAAGAACTGTCAATTCGAAAGTGATTGGTATCCATGCAGGCAAGGAAAAATGCGGCTTACCGCCGAAATTCAAAGGCCAGTCGCTGGTAAAAATCCAACCAATCCCGCTCAAAGCAGTAGTGGTTCCGGTAATGCCATAGATAAATCCTGCTGTGTGCAAGCTGGTTTCGCGAAGCCCCATCACTTTGTCCAACCCATGAATTGGCATGGGCGTATAAACATCGTGAATTTTATATCCCGAAGAGCGAACTTTTTTCACTGCAGAAAAAAGAACCTGCTCATCTGTGAAACCCCCAACAACAAATTTTTTTATACTCATATTTTTTAAGCTTTGAGCATTTAGCTGCTAGCTATTAGCTTAGTGTTTTCAATGCTGTCGACTGATGATTACTCTCCACTAACTCAATGCGCCATTTCATGCGCAAACTCATCCACCGATTCATGCTCGGCATGATCCATTTTTTCTTTATAATTTTCGCCTGAGCGTTTTAATATATGCTTGATTTCTGCCAACGCAATTACAGGGAAGAATTTCGAGAACAAGAAATAGCATGTAAAGAACAATCCAAATGTTCCCAGATAAAAACCAATCTCCCATGGCGTCGGACTATAATAAGTGCTCCAGCTGCTTGGTAGATAATCCCTGTAAATAGAAGTAACGATAATAACAAAGCGCTCGAACCACATACCGATATTCACTATCACAGACATAAAGAAAGTAACCGTAATATTCCTTCTCATTTTTCTGAACCAGAAAATTTGAGGTGAAAGCACGTTACAGCCCATCATGATGTAATAGCTCCATCCCAATGGCGAAAACAGATTCACGCGGTTTTGCATGAATGCCCATCCTTCAAATTTATTTTGACCATACCATGCTATGAACAATTCTGTTAGATAGGCAACACCAACGATGGAGCCCGTCAGCACAATTACTTTGTTCATCACATCAATATGCTCAATGGTAATATAATCTTCAAGCTTTAATACCTTTCTTGTTATCAATAATAATGATTGCACCATCGCAAAGCCAGAGAAAATTGCACCAGCCACAAAGTATGGCGGGAAGATAGTTGTGTGCCAACCTGGAATAACTGAGGTGGCGAAGTCAAATGATACTATCGTATGAACTGATAATACAAGCGGCGTTGCCAACCCTGCTAATACCAATGAAAGTGCTTCATGCCTCTGCCAATGTTTTGTAGAGCCAGTCCAACCGAAAGAAGTAAGACCATAAAAAAGTTTTCTCCATTTCAATTTTGCACGGTCGCGAACGCTTGCCAAATCAGGCAACAAACCTGCGTACCAAAATAATAACGAAACGGTGAAATGAGTTGATATCGCAAACACGTCCCAAAGTAATGGAGAGTTAAAATTCGACCATAGTGGTCCGCGTGAGTTTGGATAAGGCATTACAAAGAAAGCCATCCATACACGACCCATGTGCCATATTGGAAACTGACCTGCGCACATTACCGCAAAAATTGTCATTGCTTCCGCAGCGCGGTTCACACCTGTTCTCCATCCTTGACGGAATAATAATAAGATTGCTGAAATCAAAGTTCCGGCGTGACCAATACCAACCCACCAAACGAAGTTGGTGATATCCCAACCCCAACCTACCGTTTTATTAAGGTTCCACTGACCGATGCCATAAGTAACATCTCTATAAACCGAATAAATACCAAAACATAACAAACCAACCGCAATCAAAAAGCCAGTCCACCACAATTTGCTTGGGCTCATTTCAATTGGCCGAATGATATCTTCCGTTACCTGATGATAATCCTTGTCTCCATCAACCAATGGCGGCCTAACTTGTGATTCGTACTTTAGTAATGCCATAATTCTTGTTAGCTTTTAGCTATCAGCTTTAGGCTTTTAGCTTTAAAAAATATTTTAAGAGTGCTTTTCAGCAACTTCAACTTTCTCCTCTTTTTCAACGCCCAAAATTGTTTCCGTGTTCCTGATTTTTGCCAGATAGTTCACATTAGGAAGCACATGCAATTCTTCCAATGCATAGAAAACTCTTTGCTGATTGTCCTCTCTTGTTTTTGCAATGCGACTTTCCCTGTCTCTTACATCACCAAACACAATCGCTTCAGTTGGGCAAGCTTGCTGACATGCAGTTTTAATATCTACCATGTCTTTCAATGTCCTATTTTCTTTCTTAGCATTTAATTTTCCTTCCTGCAAACGCTGAACGCAGAAAGAACATTTTTCCATTACACCTCTTGAACGAACAGTAACATCTGGATTTAAAACCATGCGGCTAAGATCGTCATTCATCATCAGCACCACATCATCCACAATGCCACGCTGGTTATCAGGGAAACTATCTGCTCCTGTATAATCAGCCCAGTTAAATCTTCTTACTTTAAAAGGACAGTTGTTCGCGCAATATCTTGTACCGATGCAACGGTTATATGCCATTTGGTTCAACCCCTCGGTACTATGGTTAGTAGCGGAAACAGGGCAAACATTTTCGCAAGGCGCATTATCGCAATGTTGGCAAAGCATTGGCTGGAACACAGTCTGGATGCTGTCTGCATCATTCGGGTTGCCACTAAAATAACGGTCGATGCGGAGCCAGTGCATGTCATGATAACGGAGCACTTCGCTTTTGCCCACAACTGGAACGTTGTTTTCCGCATGGCAGGCAACAACGCAAGCACCACAAGCAACACATGAGTTCATGTCGATTGACATTCCCCATTTAATACCCGGCTTGTCGTATTCTGAATAAAGAGTCCCTTCTGCTCTATAACCCTCAATTCCACCATAAGGCTTCAGCTCTTCTTCTCTTTCTTCTAGAATTTCTTTGGGTGATTTTTTGAAATCAGCCAGTGTCATTTCCTTCACCACTTCATTTCTCCCTTCGTAGCTGTTATGCGTTTGTACTTGTGCAACTTTATAAGTATCTTCTGTTGATACAATCGTTGCTTCGGGCGCAAAGAATTCAAAGGTTGAACCGTTGAACATTGCAAATGGGAAAACATTTTTTCCAACGCCAACAACAGCCCTTCCTATATTGTCAGCAGTGTTTTTGTCATCAGCACTTTGTCTCCCATAACCCAGCGCAATTCCAATCACTTTCTCGTGTGTTCCTGGAACTATTAATGCAGGTAATAAAACATCCTTGCCACCAACAGTCACTTTCACAACCTGTTTATCAGGATAAACCTCATATTTATCTGCTTGACGACGATTGCTGATATCAATGCCCCAAGTATCTATTGCATATTTTGGAGAAACGACAGCATAGTTGTCCCAATCCGCTCTCGTGATTGGGTCTGGTAATTCCAACAACCATGGGTTGTTTGAATGATTGCCAACCCCTGCTGCTACTGTTTGATATAAAACCACTTCAAACTTGTCGCCTTTTTTCTGTGCAGTTATTGCGGAAGCTGCTTCAGCAACTTTTGCTGCGCTGAATGATGCAGAACCTGACGATGATGATGAAGGCTCTACAACTCCGTCCTGCAATGCTTTTTCATAAGCATCAAGGCTACCAGCTTTTCTGAGCCAGTAAGCTCTCACATAATCTTCGTGGGTTGATGCATTTCCACTCCATTTCAATAAAGATTCTTCAAAAGGTCTTGTTTTGAAAAGAGGAGCTATCGTTGGTTGTAAGAGACTGAAATAACCTGGCTTAGGTTCTGCATCGCCCCAGCTTTCCAAATAATGAGGCGCTGGGATAACATATTTGCAGAGCTCGCTTGTCTCATCGAGCCTATCATTAAAAGAAACAGATGCTTTCACTTTCTTTAATGCAGATTTGAATTTGTCAGCATCATAATAAGTGTAAGCAGGATTTACTCCGTAAACAAACAATGCACCTACTTTTCCACCATCCATATCTGAAACCAAAGAAGCGAAATCGCTGTCAATGCCTTGTCTCCACTGAATTGGCGAAGACCAATTCAATGTTGTTCCATTTGCACCCACTGCTTCATTGATAGCGTTCACAATAATCTGAACATTCACATTATTGCTGCCGCTCACCACAAGCGCTTTGCCTTTATTTGCTAATAAATCTTTTGCTACTTTTTTAATACCAGTTTTCAATTTTTCATCCAATGCAGGAGCAGTTACGCCGCCACCCAATTCTGCCAGCAATGCCAAAGCAATTGCGCCAGTTTCAGAAGGGCGATGAACAAATCTTTCATCAGAATTACCGCCTGTTAATGAAAGGATGCTTTCAAACTGATAATGCTTGCTTACGTCCGGATTTTTTTCATTTACTTTTCTTCCTTTAGCATATTGACGGGCAAATTCGATTGGGGAAAGCCATGTTCCCAGAAAATCAGCACCGAGGCTCACGATTACTTTTGCTTCGTCGAACTGATAAGATGGGATTGATTTTTTTCCGTAGGTAGCTTCATTCGCTAATAAAATGCCGCTATAAGAATCGGCATCATATTGAATATGCTTGCTTCCCGGATATTTTGCCAAAAATGAAGCAATGATTTCCTTTGATGTGGGCGAAGTAATCGTGCTGGTTAAAAGTACAATCGGTGCACTTCCTAATGTTCCTAAATCATCAGCAACCAGTTTATCAAATGCCTCAAATGTGCTAACTTCTTTTTTACCGCCGTTTACCATTTGAACCGGATACCGCAAACGGGCAGTATCATATAAATCCAACACAGAAGCTTGAACCTTTGCGGACGTTCCTCCTCTGGTAATTGTTGATAATTCGTTCCCTTCGATCTTGATTGGTCTTCCGTCTCTCACCTTCGCAACTATCGAAACCACATCGCCACCTGAAACATAAGTAGTGGCATAATAATTTGCTACACCGGGAATCAGATCTTCCGGTTTATTAACGTAAGGGATAACTTTTTTTACCGGCGTTTCGCAGCTTGCAGCAAGCGCAGCCGCAGCCGTGCTAAAGCCGAGGTATTTCAAAAAATCTCTGCGCGGATGTTTTGCATCGAGCAATCCTTTGCCATCCAATCCATCGAGCGACAGCTCTTCATTGAATTCATTTTCCGAAGATTTCTGAAAAGCTTCGCTGTTAGTGCGTTCTCCGAAACTTTGCCAGTACTTTTTATCGCTCATTTATAATACAATTTGAGAATTTGAAATTTCAAGATGTTGCGATTCTAACTCACAACATTTTCACACAGATTAATAATGACATTTCTGACATTCAGTGCCACCGATTTTTTCAACGGTAATGCTATCGCCTGCTTTAATGTCTTTATGGAACTTTTCGTAAATGCTGTAAAATTTGTTGCCATCATTGCCCAATGAATCAGGGAAATTGACTTTGGTAGTACGGTGGCAATTGATGCACCAACCCATGCTGAGGTCAGCAAACTGTTTCACTTCGTTCATTTCCTGAATAGGACCGTGGCATGTTTGGCACTGTACTTTTCCAGCGTTTGTATGTTGTGCATGACTGAAGAATACATGATCTGGAAGATTATGGATTTTGGTCCATTCAACCGGTTTGCCTGGTTCTGTATATTTTCCGGCTTTGGGGTCGTAGCCTGTGTAGCTGTATAATTTTTGAATTTCTGCGGTGCCATTCACTTCTTCACCATTCTCTCTGTACAATTTTTCTTTGCCTGTGTATTCATTGATAGCAGCGTGGCAGTTCATACAAACATTCAATGCAGGAACTGTTGCATGCTTGCTCTGCAATGCATTTCCGTGGCAATACAAACAGCTTATCTGATTGGTGCCAGCGTGAACTTTGTGAGAATAAAAAATCGGTTGTTCTGGCTGATAGTCTTTATTTCTTCCCAAGCCAATAGCACCCTGAACCAGGTAATATCCACCAATAACAAACAATATTAAAATAACAAAAGTGATATAAGCTTTATTGCGATAGAACGGGATAGGCTCCTGAGATGGAACACCTTCTTTATCGTCAGATAATTTTTTCAGGTTGCTGTTCACCTGCAACATCGTGAGCATAATAACAGCAAGGATGATAGTTAGAATCCCATATAAAAAGCTGTTATCAGGTTCTTTTCCTCCTGGTCCGCCACCATCAGTAGGTGTGGTTGAAGGCGGAGGAGTCGTTTCAATATATTTAAGGATAGCATCGATATCAGCATCGCTCAGATTCGGGAACGTGTTCATCGGAGTTTTACTGAACTGATTGAATAGATCAGTAAAATATTTATTGCCCGAGGCGAGAACAGTTGCGTTGTTATGAATCCACGCATGCAACAATTTATTATCTGGAACTCTTCCCGTCACTCCCCTCAATGCGGGACCAGTAACCTGTTTAAAAACACTATGGCATGAAGCACAATTCGATTGGAACAGCGCTTTGCCATCCTGAGCCGATAATTTATTACTAAGAGTAATGAGCGCAACTAAGAAAAAACTGAGGTATATCCGCTTTGCAATTAGTCTGTAGTACATAGTTACAATCTGTGGCATGAATGTGGAAAAATCTCCTGTTGCCGCGTGCAAAAATAAGTCAGGATCTTAACAAAATATCAACATCTGAAAAATTTTTTTTCCCTTGTCTGGCGTGGGTTTCAGAGGATTTTACAAAATTCGTATTTCTGAATGTCATATTTGTGTAAACAGATTTGAGGCACGCAAACGTTTTAGTTGAGTCTAATTTTCTGCTTAATTTTTTCTCGCATTTTTATATTGAAACTTTACCTTGCAGCCCCATTACTGTTTTATAAAAACTGATCAAAAATTAAATGAGCGGTCTTTCATCCAAAATTCAAATGGCAATCTTTGCTTCCGGAACCGGTAGCAATGCCCAAAAGATAATTGAATATTTTAATGACAACCCGCAGATAAAAGTTGGGCTGATTGTGAGCAACAAGCCCGAAGCCGGCGTGCTTAATATTGCAAAAGAAGAAGGGATCCCATCACTCGTTATAGATAAAGAAAAATTTTTCAAGGGCAATGCTTATGTTGATGAATTGAAGGAAAAAGGAATTGATTTCATTGTTCTGGCCGGTTTCTTGTGGAAAATCCCTTCTTTATTAATAAAAGCATATCCAAATAGGATGATTAATATACATCCTGCATTGCTGCCAAAATATGGCGGCAAGGGAATGTATGGAAGCCGTGTTCACGAAACGGTTATTTCAGCCAAAGAAAAAGAAAGCGGCATTACCATACATTATGTGGACGATTTATATGACCACGGGAAAATTATTTTTCAAGCAAAATGTGCGGTTGAAGAAAATGACACGCCAGAAACATTGGCTAAAAAAATCCACTTGCTGGAGCATGAAAATTTTTCGAGGATAATTGAACAATCAGCCAAAAATATAGTTAAAACATAATTTTTTCACTTATTAATCGCCGTTTTGGTAGTAATATCACGGCTCAATTTTTTGCCTTTGCGCCATTTTATAGTCAACATTTTATCGGTTGTTCTTGCAGTATTTCTGTTGTCGGCAAGCCAGCAAACAGTTGCACAGGTTACTGTAAAAGGCACAGTATATAATATGAACCGCACAAAGCCCCTCGAAGCGGTAAGCGTGGTGAGCAGCTCGGGAAGAGGAACCACCACGGATTCTTCAGGCCATTACGCTATCACTGTAAGAGAAACTGATTCTATTTCTTTTTCTTATTTGGGTAGGAGTACCATGAAATATCCAGTGAACCAGATTTTAGCTTATGATAATTTTGATGTTGCAATCCATGTAGATGCAACAGAATTGAAACAGGTGAGCGTTGCACCAAAAAATTATCACATGGATTCATTGCAGAACAGGCAGGACTATGCCAAATATTTCAATTATAAAAAACCAGGTCTTAAAGTAACGGATCCCATTTCTGGGGGAACGGGCGTTGGCCTAGACCTCGATGAAATCATCAACATGTTCCGGTTCACACGCAACAGAAGACTTGCGGCTTTCCAGAAAAGGCTAATCTCAGATGAACAGGACGCGTTTATAGATCATCGTTTCAGTAAGTTGCTCGTAAAAAAGCTAACCCGCATGAATGGTCCTGAACTGGATACGTTTATGGTGAGGTACAGGCCATCTTATAACTTCACAAAGAATGTTAGCGATTATGATTTTGGCGAATACATTAAGCTTGCCGCAAAAGATTTTAAACAAAACAGGAACAGGCCTTTTGGGGAAATGAAGAAAGAGAAACTGCCGTTTTAAAAATCCGAATTTTGATGAAAAGAGGTGTCAGCTTTTGGAAAGGTGACACCTCTTTTCATCAA
>CAIYPC010000557.1 GCA_903927975.1 uncultured Bacteroidota bacterium
GATCTAAGCCTGCGGGAAAACATGAAGATGCAGCTACAAGATCACCAAGCTGTAAATTATATGAAGCTTGTTGAGAAAGATTAACAATGAAATTCCCATAAAGAAAGCCCGCATCGGTTTGCTCTTTCGCATCTTGCTTCATTTTAATAGCCTGCCTGAACAAAAGGCCTCTATAGAAATCCGTTGTGTTAAAGCAAACCTCATCCAGATGTGTTTTGCCTGTTTTATCAATAGCTGAAACTTTAGCTCCTGCAAAAATAATTTCATCATATGCAATAGCAAATGCGTTGATAAGATTTCGGGTCTTCGGTTTTCTTTTTTCCCATGTTGGTTTATCGTTTAATATCCTGAAAACTTCTACTAACAAATCGGTGCCTTTCAATTTTTCAAAAAGATCTTTATAATATTCGCCGAAAGATTTTCCTTGTGCATTGTAGAATGCATACATGGCAGAGGCAATTGTTCCCCCCGACGCAGATGATATATAAGAAACTTTTTGAAGAGCAGGTATTTCATTTTCCAACTTCAATTCATTGAGGTATGACAGCGTTCCCAAAGCGAAAGAAGCAGCACGGAAACCGCCGCCAGAAAAAGCAAGCGCAATATTTTCAAATGGGCTTTGAAGATCTGTTTCCGGAAGCCGATAATTTGTGTTGAGCGTGTTATTTTGCATTAAAGCTGTTTTTAATAATGACGAGCAATTGTTTTGTTTAATCTGACATGAGAACGGATATTATCAATGGGATTATCCCGAACAAAAAACAAGACCACTTAAAATAAGTGTAGCCCCGCATTTCATTTACTATGTCATTTGAAACGATATACCTGTATATTTTATAATCCTGTATTGCATCTGTTAACAAACATAAAATAATCCCGAAAAGACCTGCTATCAGCCAATGTTTAAGCCATGTTCTGGATTGATGCGCATGTTGTTGAAATAGCATGAAACAAAAATAGGATGAGTAAATAATCATAAAAGCATAGTCGAGATAAACAATATTTTTTATTGCCTTTGTTCTCTTACTATCATTTTTCCAATATTGCATGATATCTCTTGAATAGCTCACGCTTTTCCAGTTGAATGCGAAGTAGCTTTTGCTTTTGTCGCCACTGCCAGCAATTTTGTTTTGTAGGGATAAAAAATAAATTAAAGCAGTGCTGATTATGAGTGTTATGACCGTGATGATTAATGAGAGTTTCATTGAGGGGGTTCGACTTATAATAGATGTTTGGAATAAATTCTCTGTATCGCTATCAAAAAACAATCCAATTTAAATATCGTCATACTCTCACACATTAATCAGGCAACTAGAACAAAAGGTTATGAAATCGCATATATCATATCAGAGGGGGCGCTTTCCTTCATTCTACTTTCTTTCAAACCGCAAATTTCAATTTATAGTTCTTGTTTTCAAATCCGCTTTTAACCAAATGAGAATTCAGCTTTTTATTTAGGTTTATTAAATGTATATCTAATATTTAGACTAGAAACAAATTGATTTAGGGGATTCTTTGTGCCCAAATAATTATTAATGCCAGCACCAGCGACCACCCAAAAACTCTCAGATAATCTAAATTCAGCACCCAAATTAAATAACAGAGCTCTTTGTAATGTATCGTAATTCTGATATTTAAATTGGGATTCTATAAAGCCACGTACACTACTTGTTCCAATATATAATCTTAGGTTTCCGGTGAATGTAAATTTGTTTTTAACAGAATCTGTTTTCTCTGTTCTTGGTAGAATTGCATTAATGCCAAATAACAATTGCCCTTTCTTTAAAACAGGAACGGCTAAAGTCGTCCAAATATAAAAATTAGCAAATTCAGAGTTTTTAATTAATGAATCAGGCGATTGGCCAACCCAAGCAAGAGCAAGATCGAATCGTCGCGCATTCCATCCAGTATCTTTAAAATTATTAATTAAACTATCCATCGAAGCTGCTACGCTATCAAGAATATTTTTTTGAGATTTTTGATAAAAAGCTTTAGTTAAACCAAATGATGTTTCCCATTTTGCCCATTCTGAAGAATCAACCTTAGGATATTGTTTTTGAAAATTTGTAAAATTGTTTTGATTCAAAGCATCCAAAAATTGATTGAATTCTTTCGCTTTAGTTGGTGATTTCATCGAATCGGCAAGATTGGAGCGATGTATCATGATAATGTTTAAGAGCCAACTCGTTTTGATACTATCAATATAGCTTACTATTTTCAAATCTTTCTTCAATTGGTCATGCACTCTCAAAATAATTTCAGGAATTCTTTTATCTCGCCGGACTAATGCTGCTTTTAGAATATCTCCAGTTTTGCTAACAATCGACAAATGATAGCCTATCGACAGCTTAGATGGAAATTTAGTCGTGTCATTAATTGTACCAATACTAAAAGACGAATTATATAAAAAACTATATAGGCCGCTATTATATTTTCCAAGTGTCCAATTCTTTGACCCAAGTTTCCATGGAGCAATTGCCAACGCAAAATTTTTGGGGATTACCGCTTGCCCATTAGAATAAAAAGGTGAAAAAGCAGCGGCAAATTTTTGAATATCCGAAGGCCTTAAAATATTTGAAGGATCTGTTCC
>CAIYPC010000558.1 GCA_903927975.1 uncultured Bacteroidota bacterium
ATTAACAAAAGCCTTGTATTTCTCTGTTTAAATTACGTTTTATTTAAATTATGCAATACAGGATTTTAGGAAAATCAGATTTATCGATAAGTGTTATTGGCTTTGGCTGCATGTCATTGCAAATGAACGATGCTTCAAATGATAAGCTTATCAACAAAGCAATTGATTCAGGAATTAATTTTTTTGATACCGCGGATATTTATCAAAATGGCGAAAATGAAATTTGCCTTGGAAAAGCGGTTATGCATTTACGTGATAAAATAATAATTGCGACAAAAGTTGGCAATAAGATAAAAAAAGTTGGAAGCGGGCTTGATTGGGATGCCAGCAAAAAACATGTTCTTTCTGCGGTTGAACAAAGTTTAAAAAGATTGCAAACAGACTATATCGATCTTTATCAATTGCACGGAGGCACAATAGGAGATCCAATTGATGAAACCATCGAGGCATTTGAAATGCTGAAGCAGCAAGGAAAAATCAGGAATTATGGGATTTCATCAATAAGACCGAATGTGATAAGGGAATATGTGAAACGCTCAAACATCGTGAGCGTGATGATGCAATACAGCATTTTGGATCGAAGACCGGAAGAAGTTTGCTTTGATTTGCTTGAACAAAATAATATCGGAGTTCTAGCAAGAGGATCTGTTGCCAAAGGATTATTGATTGATAAGCCTGTAGAAAATTATTTGAATTATGACATAGGTGATGTTAGCAAAGCTGCTACTGCCGTCGCATTGCTGAGTAATGAACAAAGAAACAATGCACAAACAGCGCTTCGATTTGTGTTGAATGAAAAAATAATTTCCTCCGCAGTGGTGGGAATTAGAACTATGCCGCAACTTGACGAAGCGGTTCAAGCTGTAGATTCCCCTGAATTAATGGAAGATGAAATTGATTATCTGAAGAAGATTTTAGCAGCAAATCATTATGAGCAGCATAGATGAAACCTTAAATGATTTTAAAAATATTCCTAACTTTTGGGTAATTAACACTAACGAATATGAAAAGCAATTTCTTCATTGCCGCTTTTTTATTGCTGTCGTTATGCATACAGGCGCAACAGCCGGATTATAAAGTTGTTTTCGACCTTACGAGTAAAGACTCGCTCGATCAGCGTTCCGTGATTAGGTGGCTGAACGAAATTATAAAACCAAACCCTGATGCAAAGCTTGAAGTAGTGATGTATGGCCAGGGCTTCAATTTCGTGCTCAGCAAATCCATGTATGCGGATGCAATAACAAAACTCGCTGCCAATAAAAACATTTCTTTTAAGGTTTGTGCTATATCTCTGCAAAATAATAAGGTTGACAAAAACGAATTGGTTTCATGTGTCGAATTTGTGCCTGACGGCATTTATGAAATCATTAGCAAGCAGAAGCAAGGATGGGGATATATCAAAGCTGTTCATTAAATTTCAGTCTTACCTTATAAAAAAGCAACAAATCGGGATTATTGGCTATAATAAATCCAAAACTTTTTTAAAAATTAACCCTATGCAGCATTTAAGGTTTAATTTTAGTCTATATAAAATATTTTGTCTAACGTAAAGCTGCCTCCAGAAGTATTAACAAAAACCCTTATTTTCACAAAAATCAGCTAACAATGGTAGCAACACAATTGGCACAAGAATTTGAAATAGCAACGGAAGACAGCAAGAATCTTAGCATGAGGCCCAGCAATGAATCCTTATTGCAGCTGTATTCTCTTTACAAACAGGCTACCGTTGGCGATGTTGATGTTGACCCACCTGCAAACCCGTTCGATTTTGTTGCTAAAGCAAAATATGATGCATGGGTATCGCTAAAAGGAAAATCGAAGGAAACTGTGATGCAGGAATACATTAAACTCGTGAACAAGCTGAAATCTTAATTGATATTCTTTCCCAACAATAAATCCCAAAATCGTTTTTTGTGCAATAATAATCTTTATC
>CAIYPC010000559.1 GCA_903927975.1 uncultured Bacteroidota bacterium
AAAGGCACTTTCAAAAAAGCAAATGCATTGGTCACTCCGCGCAAAGTGCTCGTGGTGCTGCAGTTCACGTTTGCCATCGTACTTATCATCTGTACCGTCATCGTGAAGCAACAGATTGATTACGCAAAAGAAAGAGAAACAGGATATGATCGCAATAACCTCATCTATCATTTTCTCACGGGTGACGTTGGCAAGAATTATATGCTCATAAAAAATGAATTGCTCTCATCGAATGTGGCAGTATCAGTTACCAAAACAAGTGCGCCGCTCACACAAAGCTGGAGTGATGGTTGGGGACAAGAGTGGGAAGGAAAAGATCCGAATGACAGAACCGATTTTAAGAGATATAATGAAGATGGAGGACTTGGAAAAACTGCGGGTTTGCAATTTGTTCAAGGGCGTGATATTGATATACAAAAATATCCTACAGATTCATTAGGGATGATTTTGAATGAGTCATCATTAAAAATTATGAAATTCAAAAACCCCATTGGGCAAATTGTAAAAGACAATGATCAGCAATGGCATGTGGTCGGGGTTATAAAAGATTTCGTTCTTGAATCGCCTTATGAACCCACAAAACCGATGTTGATTTATGGACCAAAGGCTTGGTTCAACACCATTCAAATAAAACTGAATAATAAAAAATCGACTGCACAAAATTTAAAAACAGCAGAAGCCATCTTTAAAAAATATAACCCTGAATATCCTTTCGATTACAAATTTGTTGACGAAGAATATGCACAAAAATTTGAAGATGAAAAACGTACAGGCACCTTAGCCGGCTTGTTTGCGGGGCTTACTGTTTTTATTTCATGCCTCGGACTGTTCGGTCTTGCAACATATATGGCTGAAGCAAGGATAAAAGAAATTGGCGTGCGCAAAGTATTGGGCGCATCCGTAACCGGCATCGCGGCTTTGCTCTCAAAGGATTTTGTGAAACTTGTGATCATTTCAATCTTAATCGCTTCTCCGATCGCATGGTTCTCGATGCACAAGTGGCTTGAGGGATATGACTACAGAATCAATATCAGTTGGGTTGTGTTTGCTGCATCTGGTTTGTTGGCAATCCTGATTGCATTATTAACGGTAAGCTTTCAAGCAATAAAAGCGGCGGTTGCAAATCCGGTGAAAAGCTTGAGATCTGAATGAGCCAATGTGATAATATGCTAATGTGCTAATACATAAATGTAAAAATTTGAAATGGCTCAATATAAAAATGATGTAACTAAAATACCAAACTGAAGTTAATAATGAATGATCGATTTACAGACATCGTAAATCATACATCTCACATTCACACATACATTATTATGATCAAAAATTATTTCAAAATTGCGTGGAGAAATTTGATAAAAAATAAAGTCTATTCTTTTATCACTATTTTAGGATTATCCGCGGGCATGGCTGTTGCTATGATCATCGGCTTATGGATTTATGATGAAGCTTCTGCCAACAGGAATTTTAAAAATTATGAGACGCTTTATCAGGTGATGATGCACCAAACTTTTGATGGCGTTCGTGGAACACAGCAATCATTGCCTTTTCCAATGGGCGAAGAACTTAAAGCTAAATATCCAGACTTCAAAGCTGTGGCGATGTGCGATTGGGGGCAAATGCATTCTTTGATCTATAGAGAAAAAAAGATAAGCAAATACGGGCATTTCATTGGCGAAGATGCCATCAAAATGTTTTCAATAAAAGTATATGATGGTGACAGAGATCCTTTACGCGATCCATATTCAATTGTGCTAACTGATGAAACCGCAAAAATTCTTTTCGGTAAAGAAAACCCAATTGGCAAAATTGTGAAGATGGATAATCAGACGAATCTGAAAGTGACCGCCGTTGTTGAGAAGCAACCAAAAAACAGTTCGTTTAATTATGATTATTTAATTCCATGGAATATACAAGAAGCACTATATCCTTGGATCAAGCAATTTCACAAAACAAATTGGGGAAATAATTCGTGGCAGACTTTTGTGCAGTTGAATGACAAGGCGAATCTCGCATCAGTAAATTCAAAAATAAAAAATGTTGTCATCTCCCATTTCACAGATGAAAATACATTGAAACATATTCTTCCGGAAGTATTCATTCATCCGATGTCAAAATGGAGATTGTATAGCGATTTTGAGAATGGAAAAAACACGGGCGGCTTTATAAAATACGTGAGGATGTTCGGCATTTTAGGATTGATTGTCTTATTGATTGCATGCATCAATTTTATGAACCTGAGCACAGCACGTTCAGAAAAAAGAGCAAAAGAAGTAGGTGTAAGAAAAGCTGTTGGCTCGGAAAGAGGACAGCTCATCAGTCAATTCTTAAGTGAGTCGATGCTGATATCAGCGCTCGCATTTTTATTCGCATTGGGGATTGTGGTTCTTGCTCTTCCTTACTTCAACAAACTCACGAGCAAAGAAATGAGTCTGCAAATTGCGAGTCCGCTTTTTTGGATCATCATGATCGCATTCACGATTATTACTGGTTTGCTCGCAGGAAGTTATCCTGCATTTTATCTTTCATCATTCAATCCGGTGCGTGTGCTGAAAGGAAATTTGAAAGCAGGGAAAAGTAGTTCGTTGCCACGAAAAATTTTAGTCGTACTGCAGTTTTCAAGTTCTGTTATATTGATGATTGGCACCATCATTATCAATCAGCAAATACAATTTGGCAAGAACCAACCAATCGGCTTTAATAATAAGGGATTGATTTCGGTGATATGGTCTGATGATATGGGAAAACATTATGATGCATTTCGCTCGGAACTGCTGAACAGTGGCGCGGTCTCTTTCATTTGCAAAACCAATTCGCCGCCTTCTGAAATTTATAGCAACAACAACGGATGGGAATGGAAAGGCAGCACACCAATCGAAAAATCAACAGTATTCTCGACCATTGCAACGAGTTACGATTATACAAGCACGTTAGGAATTAAACTCGCTGCGGGAAGAGATTTCTCAAGAGATTTTGCAGACTCAAATGGCGTGATCTTAAATCAGGCTGCGGCAAAAAAAATGCGACTAAAAAACCCTGTTGGGGAAACATTAAAATGGAATGATAAGAATATGACCGTGATTGGCGTGATCCCCGACATACAAATGGAATCTCCATATCGCCCGATTTCTCCGTTGACAATTATTTTCAGCAATGGTTGGGTAAATTACCTCAATATCCGTCTCAACCCAAACATGTCAGCATCAAAAGCTATCGCATTAATAAAACCAATTTTTGATAGATACAATCCTTCTTTCCCATTCGAATACAAATTTGCTGATGAAGAATATGCGAAGAAATTTGATTACGAACAATTAGTTGGAAATCTCGCAGCAATCATTGCGATACTGGCAATTTTTATTTCATGTCTCGGTCTTTTCGGTCTCGCATCTTTCACTGCAGAACAAAGAGTAAAAGAAATTGGTGTGAGAAAAGTGCTTGGCGCAAGCGTGCTCAATTTGTGGCAACTGCTGTCCAAAGATTTTGTGCTACTCGTGCTTGCTTCATGCGCGATTGCTGTTCCTGTTGCGTGGTATTTAATGAATGAATGGCTGAAGAGCTATATATATAAAACCAGTATCGGAGCTGGCGTTTTTATCATGGTTGTTGGAGGAGCAATGGCAATCACATTGATTACTGTAAGTTTTCAAGCGATAAAAGCAGCGGTGGCAAATCCGGTGAAGAGTTTGAGAACGGAGTAGAGGAAGCTGCGAGCTTTTAGCTACGAGCTTCGAGCTGTTCCGCTCTTAGCTTATAGCTTTTGCATAGCCGAATATTATAAATCATAAATGAAATTGCTATGATCAAAAATTATCTCAAAACCGCTTGGCGAAATCTTAGCAAAAACAAATTGTATTCTGCTATCAATATTTTTGGACTGACCATTGGACTGGCTGCCTGTCTTTTAATAGGCGTTTATATTAACAATGAATTAAACTATGATAAATTCAATAACAATGCGAACCGCATTGTGCGGGCAACGATGGAATATGGCGCAGCAGGCACTGTGAACACAGCAGCAACAACAGGAACGAAAGTAGGACCACAATTTAAAAGAACATTTCCGGCAGTAGAAGAATATGTGCGCACTTTTATGAATCAGGGCACAGTAAAAAGCGGAGACAAGATATTTGATGAGCCACGGATATTATATGCAGATCCTGCATTCTTTAAAATGTTTTCATTCAACATTATTGAAGGAGATGCAACTACTGCTTTGGATGCACCTGATAAAATCGTTATCACAAAATCAACTGCAAAAAAATATTTTGGATCGGAAGATGCGCTGAACAAAATATTTACTACGCGGGGAAAAGATTTGCGCGTATCGGCAATTTGTGAAGATGTGCCGCAGAACTCACAAATTAAATTTGATTTCGTCACGCAGTTTTTTAATTGGGGAAAGAATGCCAGAGAAGAAATATGGTGGTCAGCAAATTGGATCACCTATCTGATGTTGCACGATAAAAACAATATCCAGCAACTGCAACAACAGATCACAGATTACATGAAGACGCCAGCAACCAGAGCTGATGCGGCTTTGCAGGGAAATGATTATCTCACTTATCATTTAGAACCATTAACAAAAGTGCATCTGTATTCTTCATTGTCAGCCTTTGAACCAAATGGCAACATCACTTACATCTATATGTTTGCAGTGATTGCGTTGCTTATTTTGATCATTGTCTGCGCGAATTATACAAACCTTGCCACGGCACAATCATTTGGGCGCAGTGGAGAAATTGGGATGCGTAAAGTGATGGGCGCATCAAAAGCTCAGGTGTTCACTCAGTTTATTGGTGAGTCGTTTATTATCACTTGCATTGCTGCAGCCCTCGCTTTAATACTTAGCATTCTTGCGTTGCCCTATTTCAATTACATCACCGGAAAACAATTTACAATAAGCGCATTACTTCAGCCAATCGCAATCATATCATTGATTATTTTTTCTTTACTCGTCAGTTTTTTTGCAGGGTTATATCCTGCATTGATTTTATCGGGAATGCAAATTATGAGCGTGCTCAAAAAAGGTTTCAACTTCACAGGAAGCGGCAGTCTTCTACGAAAGGGTCTAATCATCATGCAGTTCAGCGTATCTGTATTCCTGATTATTTATACTGTGATCATTTTGCAGCAGATACATTATATACAAACAAAAAATTTAGGTTACGATAAAGATCATATTGCGGTGTTGCCCATCAATAAAGAAATGCAACAAAATCTTCAAAGCATTAAAGATACATTTGTTCAATTGAGGGGCGTTGAAGCTGTAACTGCCGTTTATGAAACGCCTGAATATATTCAATGGACTGATGGCGTTACGGCTATCGATGAAAAAGGCAAACATGAAATAACACTAAATGCATTGCCTGTTGATCTCGACTTTATAAAAACAATGAAGATGCGATTGCTAACAGGCAGAGATTTTCAAAAATCTGATTTCGCCACAATGGACACATCAAATAACTATTCAAATTTTCAGCAGACATATATCATTAATGAAGCGCTGGCAAAAAAAATAGGCTGGTCGCCGCAGGAAGCTATCGGTAAAACAATGAAAAAAAACCTGCCAGGCAAAGTGGTAGGCGTAGTAAAAGATTTTAATTTCAGCAGCCTTCATAATCAAATCGGTCCTCTGTTAATTTTTTTAGATAGAGATTTTTCGAGGGAATTTATGCTGCGCATCAATGGGAATGATATTCCAGGAACATTGAGTCGCCTCGAGAGCGAGTGGAAACAAAGAATAGCTAACAATCCATTCACCTATCATTTTCTTGATGAGGCGTATAATAAACTTTATATAAACGAGCAACGCTCATCAGCACTGTTTGCTATTGCAGCAGGGATTGCCATCGTTCTCGCATGTATGGGGTTGTTTGGTCTTGCAGCATTCACTACCATTCAGCGAACAAAAGAAATTGGGATAAGAAGAGTGCTTGGCGCGGGCACTGCAAATATTGTTCTGCTCGTTTCTAAAAATTTTCTGCAACTGGTAAGCATTGCCATCTTGGTTGCAGTTCCATTGTCATGGTGGCTAGCTAGCAAATGGCTGCAAGATTTTGCATTCCGCATTTCAGTTCATGCATATATCTTTATTGCAACAGGAATTATTACCATATTGATAGTATTGTGTACAGTGGGTTTTCATGCAGCAAGAGCAGCGCTGTCGAATCCGGTGAAGAGTTTGAGGAGCGAATGAGCGAATGTGAAAATTTGAAAATGGCTTAATGGGAAAACGGGAAGGATGCGTTTTTACCAAAGAACATCGAGCAAAGAATTACAAAGGCAAACTATCCATCATGAACAAGCGAATATCTAAAATCATTGATCACACATTATAGATTCTAAATTTCCAATCATGTTGAAAAATTATTTTACGATTGCT
>CAIYPC010000560.1 GCA_903927975.1 uncultured Bacteroidota bacterium
CTCACTACCACTTTTTTTAGAGCAAGATGGGCAGTTAGTTTTCTTTTCACCAGTTCGACTAACTATTTGAGTAAACCATTCATGTCCTTCAACGCATTTCCACCAAACTCTTTTAGCACTTCCAGAGTGAATCGTTAGGGGATCGAGGTTTTGATTTTTCTCGTAATCCCACTCATTTAATAGCGCAGGGAATTTGTGTGCAAGCGCTGATTCAGATGACTTACAAACGGTACAACTTTGATCTTTAATCATACTTTTCAATAATTTTGTAAAAGTATGTTGGTGATTACATATCCATGAGTAGGTATTTGTTAAAACCGCTGTAACATCTTTAGGATTTCTTACATTATTTGATGCATTGTCCCAGTATTGCAATAGATTTGGATATTTTTCAGCAATAGAACCCAAACGATCTAAATGTCGTTTATTAGTTTCTTTACTACGCCTATTATCAAAACAATGTGGGCAATTTGACTCTCGAATAGTTCTGTTCTTTATGGTTGCTTGCCATGAATGATTTTTTGAACAAGTCCACCAAAATTTTTGATCACTTTTTGGGGTAAATAAATCAGGAGTTAACGGTGAGTTTTTTTCATAATTCCATTCAGCAGCAACTTTTGGATAAACCGTTAAAAAACTATCCCCTTCAGGAGGAGCGGGTAATCTTGCGATCATCTCTTGATAATCTTTTGCTGCAAGTTGTTTTTTGTCTATACAGTAATCTATGAGACTTTCAGTGCCAATTTTATTTCTTAAATATTCAATTATTTCATTGGTAATTATTTGAAAATCATCTGTATTTGATTGACCCTTAGCAATAATTATGTGATCGTCAGTTCCAGTTAAATAATCTGATCTAATTCGTATTAAATCAATTCCTTTAGATTTTAAAAAGATAGATTTCTTTCGATCTTTATCGCTCTTATTTCTATGCCAATACTCTCCATCTACCTCAACACCTATTGAATATTCTGGTATGAAAATATCTACTTCAAAAGATTCAATTTTTTTCCTCCACATCACAGTTGAGAATATTTTTCTCAATTCGCATAGGATATAAATTTCAATTTTTGAAGTTCCGCTGCCACTGCATTCAGGGCATCCGCTTCTTGCTAAATTTCTGTTCTGTGCTGACGCACTCCACGAATGACCAAAATGGCACTTCCACCAATATTTCGTGTTAGCAACTGGGAAAACTTTATCAAACTCAATGTCATTTTTTTCAAAATCCCAACTTTCTCTCAACTGAGGCAAAACGTCTTTTAGAAGCAATTTGGTATTTTTTCTTCTACTGTTTAATGAAATTTCACTGCGCTCTTGAGACACGCAATCCAAACATTTGAACTTGATTTCTTCGCTTCTTCTGCTACTTATTGACTTGGGTGACATTTCCCATAAATTGCCACATTGACATTTCCATGAAATAACAACATTGGATGAAATTGATATGTCGTATGGTGATACTTTATTTAAATCGTAATTCCATATAGATAAGAATTTGGGTAAATCAGCAATTGCTTTAGAAGTACCTTGTTTGATTCTTGCTGATCTTTGTTTTTGTTTATTTGCTTCTTTATTGCAAAACTTACATCCATTGGTTCTTACACGGGTAAAAGGTGATATAGCATAAGTGTGTCCATTTGCACAAGTCCACCAAATACTATTTTTGTCTGTAGCACCTATATCTTCAATTTTATAATCTAAGTTTTTTGTGACATCGCAATCTTTTGCAATTGCAGGATGCGTTACCAGTATGGATTTCTTTTTTGTAATATTCATTTGCTACTGTTGTAGTTCAAATTTTTGCAATGCCAAGTTTTCTTCTTGCCTCTGCATTGACCTCTTCTGAGTCATTAAGAACATAACCTTTTTCTAACAGTCTTGTTGTGTATTGCTTGTTGTAGAGAAAAGCAAAGATAAACTGCCACAAAAATACAGTAAGTATTGTTATTAAAAAATGCAATAGTGCGATGAGTAATTCACCACGAAACAATGGCACGAACCAACCGAAGAACAGAAAAGTCCAACTAAATCCGTAGAACCCTGACTTCAAGAGTCCAGTCTGAGGATGAATTAATTGGACTTTCTTTGCCATGTGGGTTTGAAGATATAAATTAATTTAATCAGTCGGATCTAAATCAAGTTTGTCTGCAAGGTGTTTTCGTTGTTTTTTTCAAAAACTTGGTTGTCTTAGTTATTCATCATTGCTATTTGTACCGCCATCAATCTTTCATGGTCTTTAATATTCGCACTGAATACTGTATCAATTTTCAAATAGGCATTTACTTGTCTTGTATCCTTAGACTCTTTTATTAATTTTCCGTGCAACTTCGGATTTGGAACATACAAAATACCATCTTTGGTTTTCTCCAAATATAAATAAAATGCATCCTCATCTTCTCTTTTTCTAACTCCATTTTCCTGAATATTTGCCCAAATATCGGTATAGAAAGTCGCACCAAGTTTGGGCGCATCAATGTCGCTAATTGCACATGAAGTTAAAATTACTAAAGCAATTGCATAGACAAATTTGCAATTAATATTTAATTTTTTTATCATAGAAAATTTCATTTTTTAAAAAAATTTTTAAAGCAACAATAAATAACGATTAAATAATACTTTTTTTAATATTGATTTATATCGTCAATAGTTGGTAAATTTTGATCCGATTGTTTTTTGAATATCTTTCTAATTGCAA
>CAIYPC010000561.1 GCA_903927975.1 uncultured Bacteroidota bacterium
ATTGGTTCTTTCTCTTTTACCAATAGGTTTAATATCTATTAAAGTATCCCAGTTTTTTCGGTATCTTAATGCAGGATCTCTCTCTCCTTTCTTTATGTACATAAAACAATATGGTTCTCCAGTCGCAAATTGATACATTTCATAAAAAGTTTCCAGAGAGAGCGCTTCTTTATTTTCCCACGCAAATGATTCTAACTCTCTGCCATTGTAAATACGAAAAGCAATTAGATCAGTAGCATTATTTCTAACTGTTTTAGAAAATTTCATATACATTTGAGATAGAATGATTTCACTCACTAAGTAATGTCTTCCACGTGCAGCAACTGCTTCTAAGGTTCCCATATGTAATGGCTGCATAATGTTTTGATCTATCATATCATCAAAAATAAAAAGTGTATGAAATGGTTTTTTAATTACTTTTTTCTGAATAATTTCAAAAAGAAATTCAACATATTCTGGGTCAAATTTAGTTTTAATACAAAAAAGGGGAAGTTTTATATTTCTCCATTTAGAATCGTGATGAAATGAAGCAGACCAAATAAATATAGCATCAAATTTATTTGCAAATTTTTCATCTGACATCAGTAAATCAACTAGCAGATTAGTTTTACCACTATTTCTAGGAGCAACCATGTTAAGTAAAAATGGAGCTTGTGGTAATAGTTCATGAATAGCCAGTTTCTCGGTTAATGGATATTCTTTAACTTTATTGACGACAAGTGTATTTTTCATTGGTTGTGGTGTCCATTCAAAATCCATTCTTTAAAAAAATCTGGATTTCTTTTTCGGTGGTTCAGATGTGATTTCTACTGTGGGAACGACTGGGGATGTTTCACTTATTGTTTCCTTAATAGTTTCTTTTTCTGGTTCTTTGATCGATTCTTGCATTGCAGGAGTTCTCTTCTTGTCATATTCTTCTAATTCTAAACGCATAGCTTCTCGAATACGACGCATTTTTTCTTCTTGTTTTTTTTCTCTCTCTTGTTTTTCTTTTTCATTTTTCCAGGAGATGTAATCAGGATCATACACAGGTAGTTTAGGGGAGGGATTTTTTAAAGACTTCATGCGTGCCTCGACCATTTTTTGTGCTGCAGCAATTTGAGCTGCGCTTCTTGGTTTTTTAGGTTTTAAACTATAGCTTTGCACTTCATCTGTATTGTTTGAAACAGAATGCTGGGGATCTTCCGCATCATTCAACTCCATAATTAGAAAGCTAACTTAATGTTTACAAAAATTATGGCGCGATTTTATAAGGAGTGTCTAAAGCCAGTCTATCGGGAGATTAATACAAGCTTATTGGGATTTAAAAAAGAAGAAAATGAAGAAGAGAAAGAGAAAGAAAAAGGCTTAAAACAATGGACAGATCACAAACCTGACGCAATCGATCCAAGAACCAATCAAAAAACAACTCAAGAGATATTTAAAGAAGTTTTTAAAAAGTTTCCAGAATCTTATCATAAAGAAGACGATGGACGATTGGGAGACGATTTGGCAGGAACCGGAAAGCAGTATGGAGAGGGAGGAAAAGATCCCTTGGATGTCATATGGCAAAACGTTCGATTACGACACTTTAAGGATCGAGGTCCCAAAAACCATCGATCTGAGCAACACTGTAAAGACAAACCAAGACATCCCACTGGGTGGCTCAGTCGAATCAGAGAAGTCACCTATGAAACTAAGCGAAAACCAAAATCTTTGGTTAAACACCAGTCC
>CAIYPC010000562.1 GCA_903927975.1 uncultured Bacteroidota bacterium
ATGGAACACATTTGTTGAAGAGCCAATCATCAAAGACAATAAACTTTCTGAAACAGACTGGAAAAAATTTTCTGCTGATAAAAGAGAAGCAAAAATAATTTCCATTAACGAAGTAATCAGTGAACAAGAAAAAAGATTAGTTACTGAAGACGCTGAACTGAATAGAGTTTTAGGTAGCGGCATTGTTGCAGGTAGTCTTGTGTTGATTGCTGGAGAACCGGGAATTGGAAAGAGCACATTGTTTTTACAAATCGGTTTGCAGTTAAATAAAATCACTACATTATATATAAGTGGTGAAGAAAGCGAACAGCAAATTAAAATGCGCGCA
This sequence comes from uncultured Bacteroidota bacterium, assembly GCA_903927975.1. Taxonomy (GTDB): domain Bacteria; phylum Bacteroidota; class Bacteroidia; order Chitinophagales; family Chitinophagaceae; genus Puia. Next base: position 329 of record CAIYPC010000562.1, read on the forward strand.
GACAGATTGAAAATTAAAAATGAAAACTTTTATTTGCTCACGGAAACATCAACACAAACTATTTTTCAGGAAATAAAAAAACTTCGCCCTGAACTAGTGATTGTTGATTCAATACAAACTTTGCAATCACCATACATTGAATCGTCGCCCGGAAGTGTTTCGCAAGTGCGCGAATGCGCAGCGGAGTTTCAACGCTTCGCAAAAGAAACAAACACACCTGTTTTTTTAATTGGTCATATTACCAAAGATGGAACTATCGCCGGACCAAAAATATTAGAACACATGGTTGATACGGTTCTTCAATTTGAAGGCGACAGACATTATGCCTATCGTATTTTACGAACTTTAAAAAATCGTTTTGGCAGCACTGATGAATTGGGCATCTATGAAATGACTGACTCTGGAATGAAAGGGATCAATAATCCCAGCGACATTCTCATCACACAAAAAGAAGATCAGTTAAGCGGCATTGCTATAGCTGCAACCATTGAAGGGATGAGACCTTTGCTGATCGAAGTGCAAGCATTGGTCACGCAATCTGTCTATGGCACTCCACAAAGAACAGTGAGTGGTTTTGATTTGCGAAGGCTTCAATTATTATTAGCAGTGTTAGAAAAGCGCGGAGGTTTTCATTTTGGTGTAAAGGATGTATTCTTAAATATTGCTGGTGGAATAAAAGTTGAAGATCCTTCTATCGATTTAGCAGTGCTTTGTGCTTTGCTAAGTTCGTATGAAGATATTCCTTTAGCTCATCAAATATGTTTTGCAGGAGAAGTTGGCTTAAGCGGCGAGATCCGAGCAGTGAATAGAATCGAACAAAGAATTGCAGAAGCAGAAAAATTAGGGTTTGAAAAAATACTCGTGTCAAAATACAATCAGAAAGGATTGAAGAACCAGAAATTCAATATTGAAGTGGTGAGCATGGGAAGAGTGGAAGAAGTTTATAGATATTTATTTAGTTGAGTGCGATTATTCAATTTTAAATTCAATTTCATTGTTGATGAATGCTGCAAAAAATATCACTCATAGTTTTTCTCATCTTTTCTTTCCTCATTCGTGTGCTGGTTGCGGAAATGATCTTATTTCCGAAGGTCAATTATTATGTATCAAATGCACGAGCGAACTTCCATTAACTGGTTTTGAATTGCATCAAGATAATCCAATCGAGAAAAATTTTTGGGGCAAGTTGAAGATTGAACATGGCACAAGCTTGCTTTATTTCAGCAAAGATTCTGTTCTGCAAAATCTTTTACATCAATTCAAATATAAGGGCAAAAAAGAAATTGGTTTTTATTTTGGCAAGATGATGGGGAATGCTATTTTGAAATCAGGACGATTTGAAAATATAGATGCGCTGATTCCTTTACCATTATTCCCTTCAAAAGAAAAAAAGAGAGGCTATAACCAAGCAATGATATTATGTGAAGGCATGTCAGAAACATTGCATTTGCCAATTCTAAAAAATGCAGTCATCCGCACTACTGCAACAGAAACACAAACAAAAAAAAGCCGTATTGAGCGCTGGCAAAATATTGATGGCAAATTTGAAGTGAAGGACTTCCCATCTTTACAAAACAAACATCTTTTGCTTGTTGATGATGTTATTACTACCGGCGCAACGCTTGAAGCATGCATTATGGAATTGCTCGGCGCAGAAAATTTGAAAGTGAGCATTGCAACCCTGGCTTGCACGTTGGGGTGAGACGGAGATTTGAAATACGAGATTCAAGATTCCATATCTAATATCCCGTATCTCGCATCTATTATCCCGAATCCTCAAACAACTTTACTAATCAAATGCCGTTATTAGTTTATTAAAAAATTACAGTCAGCATTTTTTAAACAATGAACAAACCCTTACTGCTAATATCATCATTGGTTTTCTTTATCATCTTCTCCTGTAAAAAAGATTCTTTCATTACAAGCAACGATGCGAGAATTAATTTCTCAGCAGACACGGTTCATTTCGACACCGTTTTTGTTTCAACAGGTTCTATCACTCAATCAGTAAAAATTATAAATGCAAATAACCAAAAAATTTTATTGAAAGATGTAAAGTTGATGGGCGGTGGCAATTCTGTTTTCAAAATAAATATTGATGGCAGCAGCACAACAGATGTAAGCAATATTGAGATAGCAGCAAACGACAGCATCTATATTTTTATTTCTGTTTTGGTTAACCCCAATAATAGTAATCTTCCATTTATTTTGCAGGATAGCATTCAGGTTTCATTTAATGGAAATGAAAAGTATATTCAATTACAGGCTTACGGACAGAATGCACATTTTTTGAATAGTACAGAGATAAACTCAAACACAGTTTGGACAAATGATTTGCCTTATGTCATTCTCGGAGGATTGCAAATTGATTCGGGGTTTTCATTAACAATTCAAAAGGGATGCAATATTTATTTTCATGCCAATGCACCACTTGTTGTTAATGGAAGTCTGAATGTGCAGGGAAATGATTCAGCTCGTGTTTATTTTTCAGGTGATCGGCTTGATGAACCTTATAAAGATTTTCCGGCAAGCTGGCCCGGCATTTATTTTGGGGTGACCAGTCAGGATAATATTCTTCAATTTGCTGTTATCAAAAATGCTTATCAAGGCGTTGTTGCAGAAAGTTTGTCAACCGATGCAAACCCAAAGCTCAGTTTGAATGATTGCATTATTAATAATGTATATGATGCTGCAATATTAGGAACACAAACAAATATCATCGCACAAAATTGTTTGGTGAGCAACTGCGGCAAAAATATTGTGCTTCAATATGGAGGAAATTATGCTTTCATCAATTGCACGGTTGCTAGCTATTCAAATAATTTTATTACACATAGCAATCCCGTTCTTAACATCAGTAATTATATTGCAGGCACAAATGGTAATTTGATTACTGACATGAATGCGAGTTTTATCAATTGCATTTTTTGGGGTAGCACAGGAACCGTAGATAATGAAGTTGTCGCATCACAACAAGGAAGTACTAATACATTCAATATAAATTTTGATCATTCACTTTGGAGAATGAAAGACATCCCAACAAACGTTACGTATTCTTCCATGATAACTGTTGATCCAATGTTCGACAGCATTGACAACGTAAGAATGTTTTATGATTTTCATTTGAAGGCTGGTTCTCCCGCAATTGATTACGGTATTTTTACAGGAATATCTTTTGATCTTGATGGCAATCCGAGAGTGTTCGGCAACGGAACAGATCTTGGATGTTATGAAAGACAGCAATAGTGAATGGTCAAAGTTTGACAGTACTAAATTTGCTGATGGCAGGTTTTCTCAATTCACCGTTCACCCAATCATTCCCAGATATTATTAAGCACCACATCAGCAGAACAGCCTTCGTCGAGATAAAATGTATAAGGCAACGCAGTGTCAATTTTTTCTAATTGATATTCACCATCTTCTTTAAGATGATATACTTCAATTTCATTTTTATCCGTATCAATGATTATGTAGTAAGGAATTTTTTGTGACTGATAAATATAGAATTTATTGTTCCTGTCTTTCATTGCTGTTGAGGGCGAAAGAATTTCAACAACAAGTGCTGCGGGGAAATCAAGGAATGCCTTTGATGTTTCTTTGCAAACAACAACAGCATCGGGCTGCAGGATGGTATCTTCAGAAATTTTGATATCTATAAAATTATAAACCTTGCATTTTTTACAAGAAGACCGCTTAATGCTGTCTCGCAATTCCCCCAACACATTAGCGCTTATCCATTGATGCCTTGATGATGGTGCAGGGCTCATCGCATAAGGAATGCCTTCTATCAATTCCCACCTACCTTCCCAAAGTCGGTATTCATCATAAGTGTAATGTGGCAATATTTTTATAGCAGATGACATCAGAACAAATTTACAATAATTAATTTAAGCTGGAAACCTTCAACTTGCATCACTCGAGACTTTGAACTATTAACTCTGAACTAAAATTCCCCCATTTGTCATTTTAATAAGGTTCAGAACTTTTTAGTAATGATATTTGTATATAGAAAACAAACACATCTCAACTAAAAATCTATTACAATGATTCGCACTGCAATTTTTTCGCTACTGCTCATAAGCGCTATGGGCGTTTATGATTTTAAAGTGCCTGCACTTGACGGCAATGGCACAATCGATTTGTCAAAATACAAAGGCAAAAAGATAATGATAGTGAACACCGCTTCTAAATGCGGCAACACGCCACAATATGCAGATTTAGAAAAACTGTATGAAAAATACAAAGACAAATTGGTGATTATTGGTTTCCCAGCAAATAATTTTGGTCATCAGGAACCCGGCACAAACGGGGAGATACAGGAATTCTGCAAAAAGAATTATGGCGTTTCCTTCCCAATGGCAGAAAAGGTTTCTGTAAAAGGTGACGACATCCATCCTTTGTTCAAATGGCTCGTTGACGAAGCACAAAAGAAAGGCTTTGAAGATCCAATCAAATGGAACTTCACAAAATTTTTGTTAGATGAAAATGGCAACCTCATCACGGTGATTAATAATAAAGTGAACCCGATGAGTGATGAAGTGACAAAGTATTTGAACTGATTTTATTAATTAGCAAATGTGAAAATGGCTCAATTGCGCAATTGTCGCATTGAGCCATTTTCATATTGAGCCATTGAGTAATTTTCACATTATCTATATTTGCCGCATGTCTTTTAAAAATGTAATTGCCCAAAGCGAAACAAAGCATCACCTTGTTGAAATGGTTCAGCATAACAGGCTCAGCCATGCATTGCTTTTTTTAGGGAATGAAGGAAGCGGCGCTTTGCCATTGGGAATTGCATTCGCTCAATATATTGTTTGCGAAAAAACTTCTCAGACAGAAAAAGAAACATCACTATTCGGAGACGAACATCGAACATCGAACATCGAACATCAATCAACTGATGCCTGCGGCATTTGCCCTTCCTGCGTCAAAGCCAAACAGCTTATTCATCCTGATATTCATTTTTCATATCCCGTCATCCCAAAAAAATCTGGCGATAAGCCTGTAAGCGCTGATTATATTTCTGAATGGCGTGAATTCATTTCTCTTTATCCTTACGGAAACAGTTATGATTGGCTGCAATTCATCGGCGCAGAAAATAAACAAGGTAATATTACAGCAAGCGAATGCAGCGACATCATCAGAAAACTAAATTTAAAAAGTTTTGAAAGTGGTTATAAAATATTAATCATGTGGATGCCCGAATATCTAGGCAATGAAGGAAATAAATTATTAAAGTTGATTGAAGAGCCACCGCCCAACACCTTATTTATATTGATTGCAGAAAATGAATCGCTCATTCTGCAAACTATTCTTTCAAGAACACAGTTAGTTAAAATCCCTTCACTCGATACAAAAGATATTGAAGAGGCATTGATAGAACGCGCAAAAATTGCGGCGGACAAAGCGCGACAAGTTGCTTCCATCAGTGAAGGGAATTATAGAGAGGCTTTGCAATTGCTCCAACACGCAGAACAAGACTGGCAGGGACTTTTGAGAGATTGGCTGAACACTATTTTGAAAACCGGACCAACTGCACAAGTGAAATGGATCGATGAAGTGAGCAAGCTTGGTCGAGAAAGACAAAAACAATTTCTTCGCTACTTTAATCATTTGTTGGAACAAGCAGTCAGGTTGCGCGTGATGGATGAACAATCACTGAACATACCTGAAAATGAAAAAGATTTTGCTTTGCGATTGAATAAGATTGCTGACATTTCTCAACAACAAGCAATTATTGAACAACTGGATAAAGCTGCTTATTATATAGAAAGGAATGCGCATGCGAAAATGCTTTTTCATGCGCTAACGATTAAGCTTTATCATATTATTGCAAATAAAACGGTAGCGGTTGTGAATTAGATTTTCGCACTTTCGAGAATCAAACGCTTTCAAACCGATAGATGCCTCGTCTCATTATCTTTGTTCCATGATTCGATTTCATTGTTTGCAACATGTTTCTTTTGAAACGCCCGGAAATATAGAATTGTGGGCAAAACAAAAAGGACATTCATTTTCATTCACCCATTTTTTTGAAGAAGCAAAATTTCAGGAGCAAAAAGATTTTGATGCGCTTATTATTATGGGCGGACCAATGAGCATCCATGATGAAAAAGAATTTCCATGGATGAAAAAAGAAAAAGAATTTATTAAAGAGTCCATTAATCAACAGAAAAAAATATTGGGCATTTGTCTCGGTTCGCAATTGATTGCTGATGTTCTCGGCTCGAAAGTGCATAATAATAAAGAAAAAGAAATCGGTTTTATTCCCATAAAATTTACACGGGAGGCTTTACAAAATAATTTATTTCAAGGCTATAATGCTGAAGAGATTGTTTTCCATTGGCATGGCGAAACTTTTGATTTGCCAGATGGCGCTACACATATTGCTTATAGTGAAGCCTGCCGCAATCAA
>CAIYPC010000563.1 GCA_903927975.1 uncultured Bacteroidota bacterium
AATCTTTCCTATATAACGTTCACACACAACCGAAAATTAAGAGATAGTCATCCATAAAAAAACCCATCATGCAAAAACTTTTATTCATCACATCCATTTTTTCTCTTTGTTTCTTGCTAACCAATGCACAAAAATTCAATGGCATTGATGCGAACATGAGCAATATCTTTCGCATGTCTGACGCGAAGACGCGATCCATTAGCCCAGAAAATTTCAATGGCGAAAAAGGGAAAGCTGGAATGGCTACAACTGGTACTGGCGCTAATGCTGCGAGAGATTTGGGAATTGGATGGAAGATAAGTCCCAGTGTAACAATCAAGAAAAAAACTACTTATACCGTCGCGGAAATCGATGGCTCTGGATCCGTTCAACATATCTGGATGACGCCGACTGGCAACTGGCGCTTTGCTATCATCCGTATGTATTGGGATGATGAAACGGAACCATCTGTTGAAGTTCCGATGGGAGATTTCTTTTGCATGGGCTGGACAAAATATTCACCATTGAAATCACTTGCCGTTTGTGTGAACCCTGGTAGTGCATTCAATTGTTATTGGCCCATGCCATTCAGAAAAAAATGCAGGATCACGATGGAGAATTTGGATGATGAGGATATGGTGCTTTATTATCAAGTTGATTATATTCTGACTGAAGTGCCTCCTGACGCTGCATATTTTCATGCGCAATTTCGCCGCATCAATTCATTGCCGTATAAACAAGATTATGTGATTGTTGATAGCATCAAAGGGAAAGGACAATATGTAGGAACTTATCTCGCTTATGGTGCAAAAGACAATGGCTGGTGGGGCGAAGGAGAGATAAAATTTTTTATGGATGGTGATAATAAATTTCCAACCATTTGCGGAACTGGAACAGAAGATTATTTCTGCGGCTCTTATGATTTTGATACGCAAACAAAAAACAAAGCAGGAGTAGAAAATTCTGCTTACACAGAATTCTGTACGCCATACACGGGATTAGCGCAAGTGATCCGTGGCGATGGACATTATAATGTGATGCAGCGTTTTGGTTTATATCGCTGGCATATCACTGATCCCATCCGTTTCGATAAAAATTTAAAAGTCACCATTCAGGATATTGGCTGGAGAAGGGATGGACGCTATCTCCCATTGCAGGATGATATTGCATCTGTTGCATTCTGGTATCAAACCGATCCACATACGCCTTTTCCAAAATTGCCAGAACGCGACTTATTGGAAGTTCGGTAGTATTTGTGGTTAGTAGTTGGTTGTTTGTGGTTCTTCAATTCGAAGTTTGATTATGGATTGTTGAATTCATGTTAGGAATGACTTGCCTGCAAGTAACAACAAACCATAAACAACAAACTACTTCTTTTCTCTTTTTTTACCTGAGATGGATTTGGTGATTGTTAATCCATGCATGATCTGTTTTTTGTCTTTCACTTTGGCAAGTGAATTTGCGTAGGCTTCTTTCAGTAACTTTTTTATATAAGTTTTGGGAAAGTCTTTTTTGTTTTCAACCAACATATATCTGTATTGATTTCCTTCACCAATCAATTTTTTTTCAGGATCAGCAATTTCACTTCCCCAATAAAAACCAAAGTGGATATTACCAGAAGTTCTGCCAACTGCTATATTACAGAATGTATGTCCAACGCGGTCTGTGGGCGACCAACCAAATGCAAGCGCATTATAGTTATCATAAATAAGTTCATTGCATTTTGGATATAAGTCCCAAACAAAATCGCGTAGCCATAAAGCTATTTCCTGTTTCTCTGGCGAGAAAGGCTTTAAGAATTTTGTGAGGTCTTTGATTGTTTCTTTAGGCATAAAACTTTTTTTAGATGAGCCACGGAGACGTAGTGACACAAAGAAACACGGAGGCTCTCTGTGTAACGCTGTGCCTTCGTGCCTCCGTGGTTCAAAAATAAATTTTCTTTCTTATCAATAAGCACTAAACGAATATTCCTTCTCTAAAAATGCTTCCAGTTTTTCCAACAACAGCAACTGGTTCATTGCACGACTGAGGTTTTGTTCGGGGTAAGTTATTTTGTAGTAAACATCATTGTTCAAATTATCGGCAATGAAGCGGAGTGATTGCATGTAAATTAAAATCAGCCCTGAATAATGAATGTTCTTTTTTTCTTCTTCAGTAAAAATATCTCCAATGCCCTCTAAATAACCGCTGAGAATGGCTTTATAGAAATCGGCACGTATATTAATATCTTCCCAGGCAATGCTGTTCTCATCAACGGTGCATGTCATTGAGCGGATCATATCACCAAGATCAGAAAAGAATTTTCCTGGCATTACCGTATCAAGATCAACAGGACAGATTACACTTCCTGTATTTTTGTCAAACAAAATATTAGTGATTTTGCAATCGTGGTGCATCACACGGGTTGGATAATCTTTTGAATTTTGTGTTAGCTCAAAAAAATCAACCAGCTTTTTTCTTTGTCTTAATTCAGCAATAATATGTGTTGACTTTAGCAAACGATCCTGCGATGCATTTTTAATTGCTTCTTCAAATTGAGAATATCTAAATGAAAGATTATGAAAATTTGGAATGATTTCTTTTAGCAGATGGATGTCTAATTGCGAAAGTGATTTTGTGAAACTTGCAAAACTTTTTGCAACGGTGAATGCAGAATGTTCATCAACAGCCGTTGTTGGCGAAAAAGAATCGTTGATGAATTCTGTTGCACGCCAATTATTTTCATCGGCATCTTTCCATATCAATTCCCCATTTGATGCAATGATGGGAGCAGGTATTCTGCTCCCATTCGCATGGCTTTGCAAAAATTGATAGAGTTCTTTATAATTCGATGCAATGTCTTCCGGCTTTTTGAAAACATTTGTATTAAGCGCTTGTAGGACAACAGCAGTCTTATCAATGTTGTTCTCAACTTTGTAAGTGTGGTTAATCAGTCCATTGCCAATGGGCGCAATAGAAATATCAGAACCATCACCAACAAATTGTTCGGCGGCTTTTATTACGATGCTATTGTTCAATAAAGGAGTTTAATATTCGTCAGTTAGTGCAAAATTATTCTTTCTATACATCCATTGTCCGCTCGTAAAATCAGGGAACTCTACAGTTTGGTTACCAAGCTCAATACTTGCTTCGCTCAATGGTGTGATGGCGCTCCACACAGCCGCATCATAAACATCCATTGGGGTTGCTGTTTTTCTTTTCACAGATTCAACAAAAGCATGAAGCACAAAAAAATCCATGCCGCCATGACCCGCACCTTCTGTGTCTTTGCCCCAACGTGCCCATAATGGATGATCATATTTATCAAGATAAGGCTGTGCAGCTTCCCATGAATCGTCCGTTTTTGATACGCCTTCTATGTAAAGCGATTTATTAACGTCCATCCATATCCCTTTTGTGCCTTGCACGCGAAATCCAAGCGAGTAAGGACGTGGGTTGTTTGTGTCATGCTCCAATAATATAGTTTCACCATTCACACATTTAATGTGAGTAGTAACAATATCACCTAATTTAAATTCCACTTTTGCATTAGGATGATTTTCTCCGGCGTGATCAACAACAAATTTGTGCAAGCCTCTTGTTTTGGTTGCGAATGATGATAATGATAAAAAGCGGTTGCCATGATTGATGTCAAGCATTTGCGCAACAGGTCCAATACCGTGAGTAGGGTATAAGTCACCGTTACGATGAACGGAATGGTTCGTTCTCCACTTCGCTTCTGATATTCCTTTATCCCCAAATTCAACACCTGGTCCGCCATCAACGCCATTATTAAATTTCACAGTGCGCAAATCATGTTGGTAGCCGGCTTGCAGGTGAAGCAATTCGCCAAACATTCCCTGTCTTACCATATTCAATATGGCAGCAACATCACGACGATAGCAGACATTCTCCAGCATCATCACATTTGCTTTCTGTTTTTCAGCTTCGCGAACAACAGCCCAATGATCTTCCATGGTGATACCAAGAATAACTTCCGTTGCAATATATTTTAATCCTGCCTGCAGGCTATCGATTATCATTGGCGCATGCCACTCCCACGGCGAAGCAATCAGCACGGCATCCAAATTTTTTAGCTCTAATAATTTCCTGTAAGCATAAGGATCGCCTTTAAAAACCTGCGGCATTGGCTTGCCCGCTTTTTTAAAGATATCCGCTGTTCTTTGCAGCATGAAATCACTTACGTCGCAGACAGCAACAATATCCACATCATTACGTCGCAACGCATTTTCTACATGCCCTTGTCCGCGAAAGCCAACGCCGATAAATCCCATCCGCACTTTTTTTGTATCACTGAACAAACTACCTGATGGGAGTATATTGACTCCTGCTACAGCAATTGCTGAATTTTTTACAAACTCTCTGCGCTTCATGTAATTGTTTTTTATTTTATATGAAGATGGGAAAGTAAAATATTTTTTTCAAATTCTTTCTAAAAAAAACGAATTAGCGCAAACGTGTGTTCTTTTGAAGACCGGAGGCGGGAGGTTGAAAAGTTGGAGGGTTGAAAGGTTGAATGGTCAGAAAGTCAGTAAAGTCCGAAAGACCGGAAGAAAGGAGTTGAAAAGTTGATTAGTTGATTTAGTTAGAGAGTCCAACCTTTCAACTACCCATTTATCATTTGTTGTTTTTTTCTTTTGAGCCGATCTGTATTGCTACTATTGGGCTTTACTTGCGTCGCACTCTTGTAC
>CAIYPC010000564.1 GCA_903927975.1 uncultured Bacteroidota bacterium
ACACAGAATAACCAATAACTATAGCGCTGAACAAAAATTTCTTGCTTATTTTTCATTAGCCTTTTCCAAAGAAAATTTGATTGTTGCCGATGTCAAAACATTCGGAGGAAAAGAAATTTTTTAACCCCTAGATCAAAGAGCTTTTATGAGCGCTAAAATTCAGCCAACTGGCCCACAGCTTTCTCCAAAAGATTTTGTGAATCATCCGGATGTTGTTGCATGCATTGACCAATTGAAAAAAAAATTTGGCGATAAATTTGAAACTCTATTGGTTTCTGATACGCTTGATGAAAATGGAAATCAATATGTGAACCTTGTGCAAAAAGGAGGCGGTGTGCTTGGTGTTGCGTTGGTAGGCTACACTTATGTGCTGGAAGAAGTTGGCGTTCGTTTTTTGCGTTTGGCCGGAACAAGCGCTGGAGCAATCAATACCTCACTTTCGGTAGTGATAGGAAAAAAAGAAGAAGCAAAATCAGCAAAGACTTTAAAGTATTTATGCAATCTGAACTTCTTTAATTTGGTTGATGGAAAGCCTTTCATTAGATGGCTCATCAGAAATTTTATTACCAACGAAAAATTTGAGAACAACCTGAAACAATGGCTTGGCAGCCTTTTGATGATATTGTTCGGCCTTGTGATTGCTGATTATGTTTTTCTTGCCTTCAAGGCGCACGAATGGGCGCGAATAGCTTTGCCGTTTTCAGTCATACTTACAGGAACACATTTGTTTCTTATAACAAGCATCATCATTTATATAAATTATCTTTTTAGAAGCCTGCGGGAAAGCGGTCACGGCGTTAACCCAGGAACATATTTTTATAACTGGATGAAAAATGTGATGGATGAAAATGGGGTATCGAATGTTACGCAACTAAATGCAAAAGCATGCAGCTTTCCTCCATTACGAGTAAGAAACACAGATACACAAAATGCTGCTTCTCTTTTTGGAGATGTAACTTTTATTACATCAGAACTTGTTTCGGAAAACAAAGTTGAGTTCCCGAAAATGACAGATCTTTTTCGTGAGAATGTTGATGACCTTCATCCCGCACATTTTGTGAGGGCGTCTATGTCAATACCTATCTTTTTTGAATCGCACATGATTGATAATATTGATAAAAACAATCCCAAAATAAAAGAAGCATGGATGGAACATTTTGGTGAAGCAGATGAAATTCCCGATGTCGCAAGATTTATTGATGGTGGCATGCTTTCCAATTTTCCGATAAATATTTTTTACAACCCAAAAGTTATTGAGCCAAGACTTCCTTCTTGGGGAATTGATCTGGATGATACTGACCCTAATGAAAAAGCGCATGAGCAGGACAATGCCCCATGGAGCCTCGGCGGCTACCTTGGCAGATTGTTCAACACCATCAGATATTATTACGACAAAGATTTTTTGATCAAGAATAATGTTTTCAAAAAAGGAATCGGAAAAATTCCTTTGTCAGAATTCAACTGGCTGAACTTTTTTATTTCTGATGATGAAAAACTAAAAATGTTTATAAGGGGCGCACAAGCTGGGACGACTTTTTTGCTCAACTTCGATTGGCCTTCATATCAAAAAGAGCGCACACAAATGCAAGTGCTGCTGAATGAAAAAACAAAGCCAGAAGATATAAAGAAAGATCAATAAGGTTGCTGAAGACAATCCCATTTGCGTTCGACTTTTGTATCTTTAGTGTTCATTTTTTTAGAAAAAAATCAACACTTAGATCATGGGAACAAAAATCACAGTAGAAACTATTGTAAATGCACCAGTAGAAAAAGTTTGGAAATATTTTACCGAACCTGAACACATTGAAAAATGGAACAATGCATCTGATGACTGGCACACTCCCCATGCAGAAAACGATCTGAAGGTTGGTGGCAAATTCACTTCACGGATGGAAGCAAAAGATGGCAGTTTCGGATTTGATTTCGGTGGAGTTTATGATGAAATAAAAGAAAACGAATTGATAGCATATACGCTCGGCGATGGAAGAAAAGTTGAGATAAAATTTTCTGTAGAAGGAAGTTCAACAAAAGTGGTTGAAATTTTTGAAGCAGAAGGAACCAACCCAATTGAAATGCAAAAAGGCGGCTGGCAAGCAATCCTAAATAGTTTTAAAAAACATACCGAAACAAATTAATCGATTACAGCATCGAAAATAATTTTGCGCTCTTAATAAACCTTCAAGGTTTGGCAAGAACTTGCAACTGCAATAACACTTATTCCTCGAAAATAATAATCGAATAATGATTCAAATTAGAAAAGCAGAACCTTCTGATTTTGATAAAATCTGGGAGATTATTAAAGAAGTTATTTCTACTGGTGACACATATCTTTTTGACCCATCTTCTTCAAAAGAAAAAATGCTTGCTTATTGGTGCAGTGCCGATAAACATTCTTACGTAGCAATTCATGATGATGAAATTGCAGGAACATTTATCATGAAGGATAATCAGCCTGATCTTGGTTCGCATATCGCCAACGCATCTTACATGACTGCGGTATCCGCATCTGGCAAAGGAGTTGGCAAAGCCATGGGTGAATTTTCTTTGCGGGAAGCTAAAAGACTTGGCTATTCTGCCATGCAATTTAATATTGTGGTGAAGAGCAATGAGAGAGCAGTAAAGCTTTGGCAGAAATTGGGATTTGATATAATCGGCGAAATTCCCGACGCATTCAACCATAAACAAAATGGATTGACAAATGCTTATATCATGTATCGAAAATTATGATCTAAAAGCTGCGATATATAGAGAAGTTTTTTGAAAAAAAATTTGTTTAGCCAAAAGCGCTCAGGTCTTTCTGGACAATCACTTATTGCCTTTCATCATTAATCATTTTTTCTTCGAAAGTTATTCCTCACTTTTGTTTACTTCTCCCTCCTAAAAATTCATTTATGAAAAAATTAATGGCCCCCGCTCTTTGCTTATTGCTAACACAAAATATGTTCGCTCAATTTAGGTTCGACAATAAATTATACAAAACAATTTTCTGGGAAGATTTGTGCAAAGATCTTCAGCAACAAAAAGATTACTTGCTACTCGATGTGCGATCGCCGGGCGAATATTCAGATACGTCACAATATGAAAGCCTCAACATCGGTCATTTGAAAGGCGCAATAAATGTTGACATTCACACGCTGCCTGATAGTATTGGCAAGTTAGATGCTTACAAAAACAAAACCATTTATGTTTATTGTTCACATAGCCAACGCAGCCGCAGGGTTTCAAAAATGCTTAGCGAAAAAGGATTTACAAATATCGTTAATGTGAATGGTGGCATGACCATTTTAAATCTGATCAAAGACAAAAATATTCCCTGCGCAAAATCTATTTACGAATCATCTAATCAATTTAAAATATTATCTCCTGAAGAAATTTGCAAGATTGTTGCAACTGATAAAAATATTTTTTTGATTGATGTGCGAAACGATTCTTCTTTCAACGAAACATCAACTGTTGAAGCAAGAAATGCCTACGGGAAATTGAAAAAATCTATTAATATCTCGTTCGCGAATCTTGCAAATTCATTGACACAAATACCAAGTAATAAAAAAATAATTCTTATTGATGATTTTGGGAATGAAAGTGTGAAAGCTGCAAAATTATTGTTAGCCAAAGGATATAAAGACATTAACGTGCTGTTCAACGGACTCGATGAATGGGCTTATACAGATATTTCGGAACTCTCTTGCAAGAATGATCTGATTGAGAGAAACCGTTCTTACAAATTTATAAGTGCTGAAGAATTAAGCAAGCTCGATATAGTTAAAGAAGGCTTGATATTAGATATTCGCACGGATTCTGAATACCGGAACATTGCAAAAGATTACTGGAGAAATATCGGAAATCTAAAAAACGCCGTAAATATTCCCTCAGCAAATCTCAATGAAAAATTAAATGATATTGAAGCCTATAAAAACAAGCCAGTTGTTGTGTATAGCTTCTCATCCTCACCCGATATTTTCTCATCAGCAAAATTATTAACCGATAAAGGCTTTAAGAATGTGTATGTTCTGGCTGGCGGTCTCTTTAGCGTAAGATGGAAAGCAGGAAACTTAAAAGATCATGCATATTTGAATGATCTGGTTACCAACGTTCCGGCAGACAATTATTAAGTAGCTCATAACCCAAATCTGATTACCTTTGCCGCTCAAAAAAATAAAGATATTATATGGGTTTGCAAGCAGGGATTGTAGGATTACCGAACGTTGGAAAATCAACTTTATTCAACGCAGTGAGCAACAGCGCCAAAGCACAAGCTAGCAATTATCGTTTTTGCACCATCGAGCCAAACGTAGGTCTGGTGAACGTTCCAGACGAGAGGATCGATAAACTGGCGGAGCTTGTGAAACCAAACCGCACGGTACCGACGCAAATAGAAATTGTTGACATTGCAGGTCTTGTAAAAGGCGCGAGCAAAGGTGAAGGATTGGGAAATAAATTTCTGGCGAACATTCGCGAAGTGGATGCAATCGTTCACGTGATCCGCTGTTTTGAAGATGAAAATATTTTGCGCGATGAAGCCGCAATAAATCCTGTTGGCGATAAAGAAATTATCGAGACAGAATTGCAATTAAAAGATCTGGAGAGCATCGATAAAAAATATAGCAAAGCAGAAAAGCTTTCTAAGACCAGCGATCCAAAAGCAAAAGCAGAATTTGAAATACTAAAAAAGTGCAAAGAACATCTTGAAAAAGGAAGGAATATTCGTGAATTGAATTTGAGCAAAGAAGATAAAGCCGCGGTTGCAGATCTTTTCCTCCTCACAGAAAAGCCTGTTCTGTATGTTGCCAATGTTGATGAAGCAAGCATGCATACCGGAAATAAATTTTCTGATATACTGAAAGCAAAAGTGGCTGATGAAGATGCTCAAGTAATTGTTATGAACAATTCCATTGAAGCACAAATTGCAGAAATGGAAGAGCCTGCTGATCAGCAATTGTTCATGGAAGAATATAAAATGAAAGAGCCTGCGCTCAATAAATTGATCCGCTCAACTTATCAACTGCTCAACCTATCAACCTACTTCACCGCAGGCGTTCAGGAAGTGCGTGCATGGACGATACATGATGGATGGAAAGCCCCACAAGCTGCAAGCGTTATCCATACTGATTTCGAAAAAGGTTTTATTAAAGCGGAAGTAATTGCTTACAACGATTACATTCAATATGGATCAGAAACAGCTTGCCGTGAAAACGGAAAGCTTCGCATTGAAGGAAAAGAATATGTGGTGAAGGATGGAGATGTGATGCATTTCAGGTTCAATGTTTGATTTGGATTTTTGGCAGCGACTAGATTATCAATTGGATTTCTATTAACATCAGCCGGAATTATAATTCCGGCTTTTTTATTTGTAATACATAGAGCCATCTTTTGTCAAGGAATTTCTATCACTAAAAAGGGCGTCCTTTCATTTAAGGGGGACTTAGCAAAGAATCCGAGAGATAGCATAATGTTGAGAAAGTCCGAAGGACTTTTAACGTGAATAGCCCCTGGTGCAACCAGGGGAAATAATGATCAGTATTATTAAAACTCTGAAGGGGTTGAATATGTAAACACGCATCAACACTACATTCAACCCCTTCAGGGTTTTTGATCTCCTCGTCTGGATCCACCAGTTTCACCGGTGGCTATTCATATTTAACCCTGCGGGTAAAGAATCACGCGAAATTGTTCTCTCAAAAATTAATGTAATCACTAAAAAGCCACGAAGATTTTTAAAAATCTTCATGGCTCGACAATAATGAATTTGTTTTATCCCAACCATCCCATCAATCCCAAAAATCCCAGTTCAGACGATATTAAAATATGTTATACCCAAAGCTGACATAATACAATCCGCCAAAAGCAGGATTGCCAAATTGCGAAACATAATAATGGTTCAGCAAGTTTGTTGCACCGATTTTTATTAATGAGCGGATGCCTGTGCATTTGTAGCTTACCATGGCATCCAATGTGCTAAATGCGCTCACAGGTCCTTGCTTGAAATCCGCTTCGGTATAATAATTATCCTGCCATCTGTATTGAATACTAAACCCAAATCTTTTTTGATGACCAAAGCCATTGTTGCTGAAACTTACATTGGTTCTGTATTTCGGCGTATTGAAATAAGTCGCGAATGTTGAATCTGGATTATGTATCATGTCGGAAGAGACATTGAACCCAATCGAAAAACCTCTGTCCAATATATAATCAACACTAAAACCCCATCCATAAGTGCTCACTTTGTTTGCGCTGTTCACAGACACAGAATAACCTTGGTAAGTGCTTGGATCATTCGGATTAATTGCCGCAGGATTACCTGATGTGGATTGCACCACGCTCACTCTTCCTATAAAATCTTTGTATTGAGAATAATATCCATACAGATCTATCAGCAATCTTTTATTGAACAAACCTTTGTACCCTAACTCGTATGAGTTAACAGATTCTGGTTTGTATTTTCCAAATGTTTGCGGCAGAAAAGTAACAGCATTGAACACAGGATTTGTATCGAAATGATAGTATTCTCTAGCACTCGCCAAACCGCCAATCAATATGCCAACACCAGTGTTCAGGTTGATCCATTGATTTTGATTTGAAGGAAACCGATACGCATTTTGATATGAAGCACGGATATTCTGATCCTTCGCAACACTGAGCACCGCTGCAAGGCGCGGCGTGAACTTGCCATCAAAATTCTGGTTCTTGTCATATCTAACAGAACCAGTGAGCTTCAATATATCTGCGATTTTTTTCGACACCTGAATGTATGCTCCGTATTCATTCGTATGTCTTGGGCCTAAAGTATCAGCAAATATGGTGCCTTCAGAATTCAACACGTATTGTCTCCAGCTTGCACCCACCAACACTTCAGCAAATTTCACAAGGCTGGTCAAATTATACTGTCCTTCTGTATGATAAAGATTGCTTTTATCTAACAGTAAACCACCTTGTGGAATTGGTTTTGATGCAACCTGATTGTATAACTGAGTAAATGCAGCAGTGCCGGGAACAGGTTTATTTCTGTCTGCATATTGTCTTGCGGCATTATACGCAGCGGCTGAATTTGGTGGTGCGCCCGCTTGAACTGCTTGCAAATAAGCGCCAATAAATTCGGGATACCATGTGCTGCTCGGATCCCATGCTTCATTGAACAATTGAGTAGTGATTGTCGCATTGAAAGAAGAGCCTGCTCTTTCTTGTGTGGTATAAGTTCTGATGAACCAATTGTCATTCTTAATCTCAAATTTATATTGCCCCATCTTAAAATCTTTCAATGAATAACGGTCGCTTCCTGTATAAACAGTGTTGCCTGTTCCCCAATTTGCGGTCAGCGACATCTGTGTATTTGAAGTCAGTTTATAATACAATCCGCCCGACACTTTAAAATTGACGGTATTATTATTCAACAATTGATATTCGGTAAACCCAGTTCTTGAAACATTCTGATTCGGTATTGCGCCCGAGCGCAAACCAACATAAAAGGGCAACAGTTGATTGATATAAGGAACGACCTGAGGTTGTAGTTGAGAAGGGATGCCACCAATTATGGCAGGCAAATAAGTACTTGTAAATGCCGCAACCTGTTGGGGAGTTGCATTTGCTGGAAGATAATTATTGAACGTATTTACTAAATTCAATGCACCACCACTTGCCGCTAACACACCGGAGTTAATACTATTTTGTACCAGCCCCGCAATGGTCTGCATGTTTTGACTTGTCTCATCGCCATATACATTCACGCCATCATAATTTGGATCGGTATCGCGATTGCCAGCAATAGTATGACTTTTAGATCCGGTGCCAGCACCTGAATAATTTGTTTGATCAGTTGCCACCCAATCTTTTGCCTGAACCAATTGCGCATTTATTTTAAACGCAAACTTATCGCTCACTTTTTGTGCCCAACGAAATGCCCAATCATAATATGGAGAAGGTTTCACAGGATCCATCTTTCCATCGCCGCCACCAAGATGCATTACTCCTTGCTTTATTTGAAAACTTAATCCCTGATATTTAAAAGGATCCTTGCTGCTCATCAACAAAGTGCCATTCATTCCACCAGAACCATAAAGTGCTGAAGACGCACCAGGCAATAGTTCCATATTATCAACATCCAATTCTGTGAGGCCAACAATGGCAGCAACAGAAAAATTCAATCCGGGTGACTGATTGTCCATACCATCTACAAACTGATTGAAACGTGGATTGCCGCTGCCATTAAAGCCGCGTGTTGTAATTGACGTGAAGGTGAGGCTTGAATTGGTGACATCAACACCTTTTAATGCGCGTATGGCATCGTAATATTGAGGCACAGTGGCATTCCTTATCGCAACCGAATTAATTCTTTCAATGGAAACCGGCGATTCCAAAATTCTTTCAGGAACGCGGCTTGCAGAAACAACCACTTCTGCACCAAGAGATGAAGCAGGCTTAACATCTACCTGCACAAAACTTGAAGCATCTGAAACATTCACTTCCTGCGGTTCAAAACCAATGGATGTTATTACTAAAATGAAGGGAGTTTGCTTGCTTGTAGATAATTTAAAATCCCCTTTATCGTCGGTAAAAGTGCCGCCCTTTGTGCCTTTCACAACAACTGACACTGCAGGAACGACCTCCTTGCTTGAAGCATTTCTAACGTTTCCGCTGATAGTGACTGGCTGGCAAAATACGATTACAGGAATAAGCGAAGCGATTGTTGCTAAAATAGTTTTGAAGCAATTTCTCATAAAGCAATTTTTTCGTAAGTATAAAGCAGTATTGAGGGGCAAAGTACATATTGTATATTTTACACCGAAATTTAATTTTCGCCAAACTTGTTAAGGCTGTTGATATTTCGTGTATTGCGCACCCACTTCTTTTCAAAACTCGCATGTATATTCGGCCATTGAAACCTGCTCGTTTGAAACAGATTTCAATCATCAGTTTTTTTATTTTGAACCAAACGGTATTGCTACTATTAAACATTGTTGCGTCGCACTCTTGTAC
>CAIYPC010000565.1 GCA_903927975.1 uncultured Bacteroidota bacterium
CTGCTGAAATATTTTTTTGCTAGCAAAGCAAGCGCTTCATCTTTGGTGATAGATTTCTTTTTAGGAACACGCTCTTCAAGCAACGCATAAGTTTGCTTGTTATTTTTTATTTTTCCGCTACATACAATCTTGTCTATTTCCGCACGAAACATAAGGTGAATGGAAAACTCTGCGCTGGTTGGAATTTTTGCCTTAGCAATAACCGCCATCAGTTCTTCACGCGTTAAATGATTTTCATCACGCAATGTTTTTTCGATTAAGTTATTGCTGTTCGATAATATTTTTTCGGTTAGCCCTAACTGTTTGTGTCTTGTTTTTATCGCCGTTCTCATTTGTGGGGCAGTCAATTCAAGCATCCAATGAATATCATCTGCAGAAACGAAATGCCATGTTGGTCGCATAAGATGCGTTCTGATTATTTCTCCATTGTTAACTGCTTTTTCAATTTTTTTGTCGGTTGAATTTGTGAGCCTGAGCCCAACAGCCCATTTAGCCATTGCATAATCCTGCGCTTGCATTGCACCCATAAAGCTTACCAAATCTTTTGCTGATTTGGATTTTGAAGATTCGATTTGTTGGTTGACTAATCTGAGTGAGGCAATCTCTGCAAGAGTCATAAGCAGTCTTAATTTTACTTTGCAATATTTATTATTAAAAACAAAAAAGCGGATAAAACTTATCCGCTTTTATAAATAATTTATACGAAATTATTTACTCTCTTCCTTTCCGGTAATCTTATCCCACAAATGGCTTGCTCCTTCCTTTAGCTCATTCAATTTTTCCGTTGCTTCCTCTTGCAATTTCCCTGATTTGGCATCGTCCCAAACTTCTCCGGCTTTTTTCTGAACATCGTCTGCTATATGGCTTGCTTTGTCTTTTAGATCGCTCAGCGTTGCTGATGCTTTATCTTTCAATTCATTTGCTTTGTCTGATAAGGATTGTTCGTCTGACATAAAAAATGTTTTGATAGTGAAGAAATATTATTGAATTGGAAGGTAGCGATTTTGGATAATATCAAATTCTTTTTTTCTTTCATAAGAAAAAGATAACCGACGTTTCAACCAATCAACCTTTCAACTAAATTCTTCTGTCAGACATCTAAGAGTTGTTTACTTTTTCGAGTCTATCTGTTCATCAATTGATTTCTTAATGTTCAGATACAGTTCCTTCATTTCTTCGTTGATAAAAAACTTCCTCACAAAAAATAAGGCTGCATAATGTCGCGCATTGTCAATATATGGCCATGCGCCAAAAAAGCCGGGGCTTGTTAATACACTGCTATTTCCATTTTTATCTGTTTCTTGGATCCATTCGCCGCAGGCATAATTAAAATCTTTTGCGCCTTTCGGCGCGTATTTTATCATGGATAAATTTGTTTGTGGCTTTTGCATTGCAGTAATTGATTGCTCACTTAATATTTGTTTGCCGTTATAAGTTCCTTTGTTCAGTATCATCACTAAAAAATGCATGTAATCAGCGGCTGTTGATTTTGCTCCGCCAGATGGACTTACAAGCGCGTTCTTGCCAAAACTTGTATTAATCATTTCTAGAGGTTGTGCAAGTCGCTCTTGAAAAATCTCTTCAAAATTTTTATGATTGATGACTTCCAAAATTCTTGCGGCAATACTTAACCCAATGCTGCTATACCTGAATTCTGTTCCAGGCGTTGCAATCATTTTTTTGTTTTTTGCAAAATCATTCACCTGCTCTTCCAATGATGGATAATTATTTTCATCAACAACCGAAAAAAGATTCATTGTACCAGATGCGATACCTGTTGTGTGAGAAAGGCAATGTTTTATTTTGATATTCCCTTTTCCGTAAACAGAAAAAATAGGAAGAAATTTTCCGATGGTATCTTCTAATGATAACTTGCCTTCATCTGCAAAAATCATTACCAATGCCGCAGTCAACCATTTGCTACAAGATGCAATGGGAATGACTTTATCCTCTGTCATATTGTCAATCTGTTTCTGGTAAATCATTTTTCCATCTTTCCAGATCATAGCACAAACATTACCAGCAAGTTTTCTTTTATTGTCTTCTAGTTGTTTGCTGACATCATTAAAGTTGTATTGCGCCATTGAAGCTTGAAAGAAAAAAGCAGTC
>CAIYPC010000566.1 GCA_903927975.1 uncultured Bacteroidota bacterium
ATACTGTCAGATTAATATATTCCTAAAAAAGAAGATTTTTTTGATGATGTTTTCATTCACAATTTTACACTGCCACCATTTAATTTGAAGCAAAGTTTCATTAACTTACAATATGATGTTTGATTATTCAGCGCATCTTTTAAAATCTAAGCTTGTTATGCATAAGGCCCTGAAGCTTTTACTGCTCACGATTATTCTCTCCGTTCCTATTTTATTGAACGCTCAAAAAATTGTTTATTCTGAGCCTCAGCGCGATGATGTGAGAAGAACTGATTTTGAGATTATCGGAAAAATAAGCGGGAACTTCCTCGTCTTTACCAATAACCATTCCGATAATAATATTTCCATTTTTGATGATGAAATGAAATTGCATCAAAGGGTGAAGCTTGATTTTCTTCCTGATAAAATTATTAACACCTACTTCATACCCTATCCTGATTTTTGCTACATGATATATGAATATCAGAAAAAAAATATCGTTCATTGTGCTGCCGTGAAAATTGATGGACAGGCAAAAAATTTGGGGGAGCCCATTGATCTCGATACAACTCAAATTGGCTTTGCTGCAAGCAACAAAATATACACAGTCATTTCAAGCGATGACAAGCAAAAAATTATGGTGTTCAAAATAAACAGCAAGAACCCAAAGAATTTTCTGTTTACCACTTTTTTATTCAATGAGAAACTAGAGCTTCTTGACAGGCATAGATTGAACATGCCAATGGAAGAACGTAGCGAATCATTTACAGATTTTTTGGTGGATAATGAAGGCACGCTTGTGTTTGGAAAATTTTTAAAAAATAGCGGCAGCGATTATGTTTCAAAAGTTTCTATTATTACCAAAGGTCCCTCTGCTGATGATTTTTCGATAAAAGATTTAGGGACAGGGGATAGGCTGCTCGATGAAATAAAAATTAAGGTTGATAATAACAACAAGATTTATATCCTCACTGGATTTTATTATAAACAGAAAAGAGGGAGCATCGAAGGACTTTACACAGTTCTTTGGGATAAGGCAACTGATTCAAAATTGAAGGAATCGCTGGGCGTGTTCAGTGAGGAGCTACGCGCTGCTGCCAAAAGTTCTGAATCAAGTTTGAAATTGGCGTTCAATGATTTTTTCATTAACCAGATCATCATTAAAAGAGATGGGGGCTTTCTGCTTGTAAGCGAAGCGCAATACACCACATCACGTGGTGGCTATTTTAATCGATGGGATTATATGAATGGCTATGGCTATAATTCTTTCTTATCGCCAATTGATTATTACAGCTATCCATATTACAGTCCGTGGAACCGCTTTGGTGGCTATTCTCCCAATAATGCAGTCCGTTATCATGCTGAAAATATCATGATTTTATCGTTCGATAAAAATTGCAATCTTGAATGGAGCAACGTGATACCGAAAACTCAATACGATGATGAATCTGAAAATCTGATTTCAAACCATATCATGAACACCGGCGGCGAGCTTCATTTTTTGTATAATCAATATGAGCACAGAAGTATATTGCTCAACGATCAGAGTATTTCCCCTGAAGGAAAAATTACACGTTACCCAACCATCAAAAATTTAGATAAAGGTTATGATTTTATGCCTCGATATGCAAAACAGGTGAGCGGAAAGCAAATGGTTGTGCCATGTCTCTACAAAAACTATCTTTGCTTTGCTAAAATTGATTTCTAAATTTCAGTCAAGTTGATAGGCACCTTTAAACAAAAAAACCCAGGCAATGCATTTGTATTATTAGTGTACGCACTGGTGCTAAAGTTTTCTATTTTTATTCATCCTGTCATCCCATCGCTTCATACTGAGGATAATTATTTATATCGCATCATCCTTAATTTTCTAGGCTCATTTTTTAATGCTGTTCCGATAGCATATTCAATCCTAACATTTTTGTTGTTGTTCACGCAAGCAACTTTGTTCAACCGCATTTGCAACTATCAAAAATTATTTCCGAAGGCAAATTTTTTGCCGGGCATGTCCTATATTTTGGTAACGTCTTTATTGCCGTCATGGAATTATTTTTCCGCGCCACTGCTCATCAATTCAGTAATGATTTGGGTTTTTTATAAAATGACTTCTTTATATAACAGCTCAAAATCCGATGCGGCCATTTTTAATATTGGGGTGATGACGGGCATCGTGACACTTTTGTATCTGCCTGCGATGGCATTCATACTTTTGGTTTTTTTTGCGCTCCTAACCATGCGTGCATTCCGCATCCGTGAATGGTTGATGGGTTTACTTGGGTTTACGACACCGTATTATTTTTTGTTCATTATTCTTTATCTCACCAATCAATGGAGCTGGAAAAATGTTGTGCCTCAAATACTTTTCAGATTGCCCGGCATTCCTTCTTCCATCTGGATCACATGCGGCATTTTTCTACTCGTCGTTCCTTTTATGATCGGCGGTTATTTTGTTCAGGCAAACCTCAACAAAATGCTTATTCAGGTAAGAAAAATTTGGAGCTTATTATTATTGTTCCTTCTTGTTGGCGTTATCATCATTCTTATCAATCATGTAAATTTTTATGAGAACTGGATCTTGACCGCAGTGCCTTTTGCAGCTTTTCATGCGGCAGCTTATTATTATTCTACCGATAAAATTTTGCCACAAGTGATGCACTGGCTCACGTTTGCTTTTATTTTGTGGATGAATTATCTCGCATAGTTGGTTGATACGTTTATAAATTGAATAGTTGATTCTTTTTCAAGTTGCGGCTTCGCGTCTTTGCGAGAAATATCATTGAACAACAGGATTTTGTATTCCTTGCCCCTTGCTTTTCTTCTTGTTACTTGTGTTCTTTCGGTTAAAATATCTGTGCTATCTGTGTAATCTGTGGCTGAAATTCCAAAGAATCAGAGTAAATTTGTGCTTTCAAAAAATTGCTCATGAAATTTGGAATAGTTGTTTTTCCCGGCTCTAATTGCGAGCGCGATATGCAGGATGCCTTGACGCACGACCTCAATCAGGAAGTGATAATGCTTTGGCATAAAGATGAAGACCTAAGCATGTTCACAACCGATGATTGTATTATTCTGCCCGGCGGTTTTTCTTATGGAGATTATCTCCGTTGCGGCGCTATTGCACGTTTTAGCCCGATGATGAAAAGCGTGATCGAGTTTGCGAACAATGGCGGCAAAGTTTATGGCGTTTGCAATGGCTTTCAGATTTTATGTGAAGCAAAATTGTTGCCTGGCATTTTATTAAGAAATGGCAATCAGCAATACATCAGCAAAAATGTTTTTTTGAAAGGCACTGAGAACGATTCAATATTAAAAATCCCCATTGCACATGGCGAAGGAAGATATTATGCTGATGAGAAAACATTGGATGATTTAGAAGCAAATGGACAGGTGCTTTACAAATATTGTGATGAAAAAGGAAACATCACATTGGAATCAAACCCAAACGGTTCATTAAGAAATATAGCAGGCATTTGCAATAAAGCCGGTAATGTGATTGGCATGATGCCGCACCCAGAACGTGCAAGCAACAGCGCATTAGGCAACAGCGATGGAAAAACTGTTCTCGAAGATTTGTTTCTCAGTAGTAAAGCAGAACATAAAGTTAAAGCCCACGAAATGGCAAACTTTTAGTTTTTCTTTGCATCTGAATTTGCAATTTTGTCGTTTATAATTATCCAAGATTTCAATCATGAAAAAAGTTTTACTTCCTCTTTTATTAATAGCAGTCGGCAATATTACGCTGGCCCAGTCAAGTAAACAGGTTCAATGGTCTTATACAGCAAAAAAAATTGCTGAGAAAACCTACGAAGTACATTTAACAGCAACCATCAGCGGCGATTATCATTTGTATGCTCAGGATGTTGGCGGCGAAGGTCCGGTGGCAACGACATTTACCTTCACAAAAAATCCATTGACAAATTTTGATGGCAAGGTGAAAGAAAATGGTAAGGCAATCAAAAAATTTGAAAGCGCCTGGAACCATGATGTGAAATATTATGAGAAGACGGTGGATTTTGTTCAGGTAGTAAAATTGAAAGGAAATGCGAAGACGAGCCTCGCAGGCAAAGTTGAGTTTATGGTCTGCAATGAAAAGCAATGCCTCCCACCTTCAGAAGTTGAAATCAATGTAAATATTGGAGGTTAGATATCTGTGTTGCTGAATGATATTCTCATTCAAGAATTTTAATCATGAAAAAAGTTTTACTCCCTCTTTTATTAATAGCAGTTGGCAATGTTGCGCTGGCCCAATGAAGCAAACAAGTTCAATGGTCTTATACTGCAAAAAAAATTGCTGATAAAACTTACGAGGTACATTTAACAGCAACCATTAATGAAGGTTACCATTTATATGCACAGGATTTTAGTGGCAAGGCAATCGCAGCCACTACATTTACTTTTACAAAAAATCCATTGACAAATTTTGATGGCAATGTGAGAGAAAATGGCAAGGCAATTAAAAAGTTTGAGGCCGCATTGAATCAGGATTTAAAATATTACGAGAAGAATGTAGATTTTATTCAGATTGTAAAACTGAAAGGAAATGCGAAGACGAACCTTTCGGGCAAAGTTGAATTTGTTGTGTGCAATGAAACACATTGTCTGCCACCCTCTGAAGTTGAAATAAATGTGAATATTGGCGGTTAGTCGCCAGCACGACCAAATGATATTTTTAAAAACGAGTTCTTTGCAAAAGAGCTCGTTTATTTTTTGTTGGCTTTTCTATAAGATTAACGATGAAAAGAATTTACCCGTTTTGTTTATTGA
The DNA here is from genome assembly GCA_903927975.1 of uncultured Bacteroidota bacterium. Classification (GTDB taxonomy): domain Bacteria; phylum Bacteroidota; class Bacteroidia; order Chitinophagales; family Chitinophagaceae; genus Puia. Next base: position 4,744 of record CAIYPC010000566.1, read on the forward strand.
TCTTCTTTTTTGCGATGAATATTTCTTTGTATGCGCAGGATTCTGCTGCATTCAACTGGAATGTTCAAAGCAAAAAAATAAGCGATGGTGTTTATGAACTGCAATTCAAAACGTCCATAAAAAATGGATGGCAATTGTATGCGCCAAACCAAGCCATCAGCGATGTGCATACTGTTGAAACCAGCTTTGCCGATTCTTCCATTAAAGCAGACACGGTTTATAAAGAAGCCGGAACTGCAAAACAAATCGCTAGCAAAATTTTTGATAACGCTTCTTTTAAGGTGTATGAAAATGAAGCAGAGATTATTGCAACAGTAAAAATAAAAGGAACAGTTCCTGAAAATTTAATCGGCAAATTCAAATACAGTTTTGGAAAGAACGATGAGTTTTATCCGTTGACAGATTATTCTTTCTCAGTGAAATTAGAAGGTGGTGTTGCATCAGTTGCAAGAATAAAGATCAACAGTTTCGATTTAAAACATCCTGTTAATAATTGTGGCGATGACGGAACAGAAGGCAAAGGGCTCGCAAGTATTTTTTTATTAGGGTTGATCGGAGGATTTATTGCGTTGCTCACCCCATGTGTGTTCCCTCTGATCCCGCTCACTGTTTCATTTTTTACGAAACAAGCTGGTAATAAAAGAAAAGGAATTGCCAATGCAATGCTGTATGGTTTTTTTATTTTCCTGATTTATATTTTGCTCAGCCTGCCATTTTATTTATTGGATGCGAAGCCGGAAATACTCAATAATATCTCAACCAACATCTGGCTCAATCTTCTATTCTTTGTGATTTTTGTGGTGTTTGCCATTTCGTTTTTTGGCTTTTTTGAGATCACATTACCAGGAAGCGTGGCAAATGTCGCTGGGGAAAAATCAAGTGCAGGAAATATCGCTGGCATATTTTTTATGGCGCTTACTTTAGCGATTGTTTCTTTTTCATGCACTGGTCCAATATTGGGATCATTGCTCGCCGGAGCGCTCACGAAAAACGGAGGTGCCATTCAATTAAGTTTTGGAATGGGCGGTTTTGGCCTTGGTCTTGCTTTGCCTTTTGGATTGTTTGCCATGTTCCCTAATTGGCTCAATTCATTGCCAAAATCAGGCGGGTGGCTCACTTCAGTGAAAGTTGTTTTAGGATTTTTAGAATTGGCGATGGCTGTAAAATTTTTAAGCAATGCAGATTTGGTAGAACAATGGGGAGTTGTGAAAAGAGAAATATTTATTGGGTTTTGGATTATCGTAGGCGTATTGATTGTGCTTTATCTTTTGGGAAAAATAAAATTCCCGCACGATAGCCCAGGGAAAAAATTCAGTAAAGCAAGAATTGCTTTTATCATTTTATTTGCCGCATTCACTGCTTATTTAATTCCCGGTGTTACTAATACATCTGCCGCAAATCTTAAATTGATAAGTGGGTTCCCGCCGCCATTATGTTATAGTGTTTACACAAGCCCAGTGAATTGTGAAAAAAGTGTTGAGCCATTAAGAAATGATTACGAACAGGCATTGCAGTTAGCAAAGAAATTGCATAAGCCATTGCTGATTGATTTTACCGGTTGGGCTTGCGTGAACTGTAGAAGGATGGAAGAAAATATCTGGACCGATCCAACAGTGAAGCAAATGATGCAGGATAGCTTTGTCGTTGTTTCATTATATGTTGATGAAAGAAAAGTGTTGCCAGCTTCACAGCAATTTACTTATACAACGAAAAATAATTCTCCAAAAGAAATCATAACTGTTGGTGATAAATGGGCAACTTTTCAATCAGAAAATTTCAATGCAGTAGCACAACCGCAATACGCTATCATCAATGCCGATGAAAAAATTCTTACTAAAACTAAAGGTTACACTCCATCTCCAAAAGACTTTGCAAGCTGGTTGCAGTGCGGGTTAGAGGCGAATAGGAAGTAGGCGATTTTGTAACTTTTTGTGTGCTCTAAGATTGTTTTTTTATTTTAAATAGCCCATAATTAATCTGTTTTCACTCTTTTCTCCAGATCTGCCAAAGGCACAGTAATCATCTTGCCGATGGGCTTGCCCTGTCTGAAAGTTATCACTCTCAATGTTTCTGCATCTTTAGGGATATTTATTTTCCCATCAGCTTTATTATAGTGGCTTGAAAACTGATCGGGGAATGTATTATCAAAGCTGTAATAAATTTCCAATCCATCTATTTCTGTATCAAATTCCAGTTGCAGGCTTCCTTTTGCATCTTTCGTTGGGATAATGATTGCATCATAAAAACTTCGGGCGTGATTGACGTTCGCCCGATCTAGTATTTTTAAGTTTTCTTCTGTTCTTTTTATAAAGTCATTCAAATTTAATTTTTCTTTTGCTGTCCATAATACCTCTGCCAAAGCAAACGCACGCGGCCAAAGCATATATTCTGCATGACGGAATGTTGGTACACTTTCCGTCCATAAATTTCCTTGTCCGCCCAATATTAAATTAGCATCAACAGCAGTTGGCACCGGATCAAAATGATAAACATCTCTTAAGCGCAACATGCTGTAGGTAGGCGGCTCTGCGGCGGGATCGCCTTGGTATAAATCCAAATAGCAATAATCGGTAGGGCTCATCACCACATGGTGCTTTTGTTCAGCAGCTTCAATGCCACCTTGCATTCCTCTCCAACTCATCACCGTCGCTTCGGGAGCAAATCCTCCTTCCAATATTTCATCCCAGCCCATTAGTTTTTTTCCTTTTGACTGTAATATTTTTTCTACTCTTTTGATGAAAAAACTTTGCAGCTCATTCTCGTTTTTCAAATTGTTTTCTTTCATGCAATGCTGACAAACCGCACATGTTTTCCAGAAGCCTTTGAAACATTCATCGCCACCGATATGTATATATTGAAATGGAAACAATGCAGCTATCTCTGAAAGAACTTTTTCCAGAAAAACATAAGTAGAATCATTGCCCGCGCATAATGCATCATCATCAACGCCATAAAATTTACTGCCTGGGTTTACCTGATAATTTAATTTTGTACAAGACAAATATGGATAAGACGCAATCGCTGCAAGGCTATGGCCGGGGATATCAATTTCCGGCATTATCTGCACTTTTTTTTCAGCCGCATATTTAATGAGTTCCTTTATTTCTTCCTGTGTATAAAACCCGCCATCAGTAGCAGCCTCGCTAGGTTGCGGTGGTTGACGATCCCACCATAAGCCTGTGCGTGGCACACGCCATGCGCCTTTTTTTGTAAGCTCAGGCAATGATTTTATTTCTATCCTCCAACCCTGATCATCCGTCAAATGCAAGTGCAGCAAATTAAATTTGTAATGCACCATTTCATCAATCATTTTTTTTATTTCCTGTATGGTAAAAAAATGACGGCTAACATCAAGCATCAATCCTCTCCATGCAAAACGCGGATAATCAGTTATAGAAACAACGGGAATTTTAAATGTTGATTTATTTTTTATTGATAATAGATCTTCAATTGGCAGCAACTGCACAAATGTTTGTATGCCATAAAATAATCCGCTGGCTTTGTTAGCCTTGATAAGTATTTTTTGTGGAGAAACCGTTAAGCGATAACCTTCATCGCCGATGGTTGTATCGTATTGCTTATCCATTTGCAATTCAATAATATTCTTAGCAAGCCTGCTATTAGCTTGTGGCAATGGATAACCAATCGCTTGTTGTAAATAAGAATTTAATAAAGCTGATAAATTTTTTTGTTCTTCATTATTTGTAGTTACAATAGTTGTTTGCTTATTGATAAAAAAACTTCCGCTTCCCCAATTGGCAGAAACGGGTTCAGGAAGAATGCGATGCTGCGCATAAGAATTAATTGAAATAATCAGTAAGCAAACAATAATAAATTGTAGTCTCTTCATATCAATATTTATTCTGTGAGTTTTTAAAAATTTAGAACATCGAAGAAAATTTGTTTGAATGAAATTATTTCTTCTTCTATTTCTTAATCTCTACCATTTCCTTTTTCCCCAAATCTTTAAACTGCATTTCTACTTTTGGAGATTCCCCATCATTAAAAGAACAATCGAAAATAATAGTGTGTGTTGCTTTTGAAGTAACGGGAAGCATGTTGGCTAAATGATAATTCCCTTTCGGTTTTCCTTGCTCATCGTATATCTGGATGTTTTCTGTTCCATCGCAAACAATGCTTTCGCCAGCTTTTAATTCAATGGGCAAATTGATCTCTGCATAATTATCAACAAGCATTTTTATATTATTGATGCTACCTGATTTTCCGGAAACATGCAAACGAAATTGCAATGGCTGTTCTTTTGATTCTTGCTCGTATGTCCAGGTGCTATGAGTCGGCTCTCCTGGCTGACGTTGAAATTTTTCATGTGTAAGCAAGGGCGATAATGCATATTCGTAAAGATTCCATTTCCCGTCTGAAATTTTTTCTAAGTGAAATTCATTTTTTGTGTTTTTCAATTCTTCTTGCTGAGCCATGCTAAATGCATGTCCATTGCGCGCCGTTTCCCACTCACGAATGGCATCGAGCAGTTGAGGCGCTAGCGGATTATTTCTTAAAGCTTTTGGAGATGCCACCATCGCGAAGCCAGCATTGTAAGCTGCGGCACGGGCCAACATCCATTCCATATCCGCCAGCGTTGTCGTCTCGCTCAATAAATACCACCCAAGCATGTGCGGCATAAAATTCCTGTCAAACAATCCTTGATTATCTATTCGGTATTGTTGCATGCTTTCTTTAAAACCACCATACCACGGCTCACCCCAATTGTAATATGAACCTATATTCCAATAAAAAGTTTTGCTGTTGCTGGTGCCGCAAATAAATTCATCCTTCATATTATCATACACATCTTTGGCAAATAATTCTAAAGCATAATCACCTTCGCCGGAAGCAAGACAACCTTCATGTCCATCAAAATCAAAATGATCAACTCCAGTTTCGTTAAATAGGTTAGCCATATTGCGAGCGAGCTCACGCTGCAATTCAAGATTGGGAAAAAAGACTTGATAGCTATGGTCGAACAATTTACCAACCACATTATTTTTTTTGTATGATGATGCCGCAGTGCCGAAAGCCCCACGCTGACAATCCATTAATTTATAGGGTGGCTGATTTGTTACTGATTTATACCTGATAAGTTCCTTACCAATTTTAACGGTGTGAAGGTTGTTGTTTTTCTCTTGATTAAAATATTCGGGTGATGCTACTTCGATTTCTTTTTGATGTTCATCGATATCTGCTACTAATATTGATGAACCTGTTACACTGAGCCTGTCATCTGGCACTGGAGTAACGTATGGATCGTTTGTATTAATAAAATTGGTGAGCGTGTGTACGCCGAAAAGCAAACCTGCGGCATGTGCTTTATCGGCACACTTTTTCAATCCTTCTTTTCCATTGGGAAAACTTTCAGGATCAAGAATATAATGCCCCCAGCTTTTAAAAGGACCTTCATGATAAAGCGATACCAGTCCTGCTCTTTTTGTATAAGCAATCATTTCGTCAACATCTTTTTCACCAAAAGAAGAAATAAGATAAGACTTGCCAAACAAGGATGATTTTTTAAACCATGTTTTATTAATAGTTGGATAGGGCAGCTTTTCTGCAATACTGATGGCTTCTATTTGATCAAGTGTTTTAGGTTCGGCGCAACTGAACAAGGCAATTTTGCTTCCCACAACAGTTTCTCCTTTAACTGCTGCTACTGGCATGTTTTTAAAATCGCCATTCCATGCGTCCACTTTGCGATCACGATTTCGATTAATAGTATATGCCTGCAAGCTGCTTCCCCATGCATGCGCTTTTGCAGCAATGCCTCTTGTTGGGGTGCTGCCTTCCGAGTTGGGGAAATCGCCGCCCAATGTTTTTATGTTGAGCACAGACATGCCCAAAGCAACTTCATCGTCTCGTAATACTCCAATTACTTCACCAATATTTTCTTTGATAGTTGTTGGGAATGGTCCCCAAATAATCGCATCAATATTTTTTTCTGGTGTTGCTTTCACGATCTCCAATAAGAGATGTGTCTTTTTAGGAGTAATTTTTATCTCTATGGCAACATCAACTGCCTTATAAACTAAACGGATTGTTTCGTTGGATTTATTATATGCCAATGAAGTGGGAATATATTTTTCATGATTGCTTATCAGCGTGATTAATGGTGCGATTGTGTCTGTGTATAAATAATTTTTACCAGATTGCAGATTGCTAATCTCTGTAAAAAATCCTTTATCATTCAACGCGATTTTTAAACTGCCAGAAATAAATTGAACCTGTGCATTGGCACTTAATATAGATAAGAAGAATAAAGTTGATAATATTTTTTTCAATGAGCCAATAATCATTCTTTGGATTTTTTGTTGATAAAAAATGAAGATAAGCGATAAAGAAATATCGAATTAAGCTGTTTGCGCAAACGGTTACTTAACTGAAAACATATTGCAAAATGTAGTGAAGTCCAAACATCTCAAATTCGTGAAAGAAAAAAATGTGTTATAAATATCGAATTTGATATTTCTCTTCTAAAAAGTTTTTTAATAAATTAAAAAGGATTTTTATTTTATCATCTTCACTTAGGCTTTTATATTTTGTTTCAAATACTGCAGAACACCCAACATTGATTCCATCAAAACCATTTTCAGTTCTATTGACAAACCTGTCTAATTCCTAAGAAATTTTTGACATTTCAAATTTGGATGGATTTTTAAAATGTAGACTAAATTTTTTTAAGGACTCTTCCATTTTCATTGGATTTATTATTTGTTTACGAAAATAAATAAACGGATAGTTTAAAACGAAAATAAGCTCAGGATTACTTTTGAATTTGCTGTCAGTCCTGCGAATCCAGAAATTTTACTTTTTAATTTTTGCGGATAAGGTCGATGGGATTCCTGCCTTCGCAGGAATGACGGTAACAGCGTGAGTAAATTTGGAGCAGCGAACAGTGGGGAATTTATAAAGCAACTCGGGGAGAAGACCAAAGCACAATAGTAGCAATACCGATGAACGCCCGCCTGAATGACGAAGTCAGGCAGGGAGTACAATCCCGCGCTTGAGGCGGGACAGGCAGCAACGATGATGCCATGAAAGGCCAAGCTGGTATTAAAAAATGCTCAAGCGAATTTCATCTTACTATTACTCAGAACCACAAACTACAAACAACGAACAACAAACTAAATAGCAAGTTTCGCCGCAGCAATCATCGTTTTGCGTTCGCCGATTTGCTGGCGCCACATTGCATAATATAAACCTTTTTCCACGAGCAGGCTGCCGTGCGAACCGGTTTCAACTACTTCGCCTCTTTCAAGAACATAAATTCTATCGGCATGCATAATCGTTGAAAGACGATGCGCAATAAGAACTGTTATCTGATTTCCTTTTGATGAAACTTCGCGAATTGTTTCTGTAATTTCTTCTTCAGTAATCGAATCAAGCGCAGATGTTGCTTCATCAAAAATCAATAAATAAGGATTGCGCAATAAGGCTCTTGCAATAGCAATGCGCTGTTTTTCGCCGCCACTTAATTTCAATCCGCCCTCGCCAATCACTGTTTCAATTCCTTTTTCAGCACGCTCCAACAAACCTGTGCAGCTTGCTTTTTGTAAAGCATTCTGCAATTCTGCTTCTGTTGCATTTGGGTTTACGAACATTAAATTTTCTCTGATGGTGCCTGCAAATAATTGTGTGTCCTGCGTCACAAAACCAATCTGGCTGCGCAGTTCATCAAAATCAATTTCATTGCCATTGATGCCATCATAAAAAATTTTTCCTTGTTGCGGGCGATAAAGTCCCACTAATAATTTTACCAACGTGCTTTTGCCAGAGCCACTCGGCCCGACAAACGCGATCGTCTCGCCTTTTTTCACATCAAAAGAAATATCATCAAGTGCTTTGAATTGCGCAGTGTTATGTTTGAAAGAAACATTTTCAAATTCAAGCTCTTCAATGATGCCGATATGTTTTGGTTGTGCAGGTTTTGCCTCCACGCTTTTTTGCATTACATTATGAAAATTATTCAATGATGCTTCTGCTTCGCGATATGAAATAATGATGTTGCCGATTTCCTGCATGGGCCCGAAAATGAAAAATCCATAGAACATTAATGAGAGATATTGCCCCGGAGTAATAATGTCTTTAAAAATGAGCAGCAACAAAGTAAGTGTTATCAATTGCTGCAAGAAATTTACCATTGTCCCTTGAATGAAACTCAATGACCGAATACTTTTTACTTTGCGCAGTTCTAATCCCAATATTTTATAAGTGTTATTATTAAGCCTTTCCACTTCTTGATTTGTTAAGCCAAGGCTTTTTACAATTTCAATGTTGCGCAAACTTTCAGTGGTGCTACCAGCAAGGCTTGTGGTTTCCTTGACGATGGTTTTTTGTATGAGCTTAATCCTTTTGCTCAGTAAGCTTGTAACGGTTGCTATTAAAATAATGCCTCCTGCGTAAACAGGCATAATGACCCAATGTAACCTGAATGCATATACGGAAACAAAAATGACGCTGACAACGATGCCGAAGAAAACATTGATGAAATTGGTGATGAATTTTTCCGAGTCATCGCGCACTTTGGTGAGAATGGATAATGTTTCGCCGCTGCGCTGATCTTCAAATTCCTGATAGGGCAAGCGCATAGAATGTTGCAAGCCATCAGTAAAAATTTTTGCGCCAAATTTTTGAATGATAACATTGGTCGTATAATCTTGAAATGCTTTAGCAATACGACTTACCATTGCGGTGCCAATTAAAAGCAGTAAAAAATATACGGCACCTTTAAAAACAATGCTGCCTATTGTATTGCCAAAAAGAAAATCGTTTAACGTTCGTGAACTTGTTCCAGCTTTATCAAAGGCATGCGGATGTGTTACGAAAAGATCAAGAATTCTACCAGCAATTGCGGGAGCAAACATTGAAAAGATCTGATTGATGGCTGCCAGACCCAACGCAAGGGCAACCAGCCAACGATAAGGTTTTATATAATGAAGCAATATTTTCATGAAAAAAAGTATTTAAAAATTAAAGATGTTTAGCCATTGAGTTTGCAAAGTTCGGAAAAAAGGACGAGTAGTGGATAGTTCAGAGTTAATAGTTCATAGTCGAGACCTAAAGTTCAGAAACTTCCAATAAACAATTTTTTAAAATCATTTATTATATTAAACCAATTATCGAATCTCTTAATGGAACAATTACTTGTTGCATAAAATTGTGATGAAAAAGCAAAGGCAACGGAACGAGTAGCCAAAAGAAAACCCACACATGCGAAAGGATTTTATGTTGTGTGATTTTTTTTACCATGTTTAAATCTTCTGCATTCATCACCAATGCATGTATCACAAAATAAGCAAACGGCAATCCATATCCAGAATTGACGGGGCATGATATAGCAACCTCGTGCAACAAGCCCGATAATAAAAACGCTGCGATTACCCCTGTTTTATCCCCAAATTTTTTCTTAACTGGTTTATAAACAATCAAAGCAGTCATTTCAGAAAAAGCAATATTCCATCTTCTGCCCCAAAATTCTTTCAGCGATTTTGACTTGAATGGCGACTGAAAAAGCTCTTTCACATTCACCCCTAAAAAACGCCATAATGCCGTGCTAAGGTTTAATATACCGAAATGCAAAATGAAACTCAATCCTATTAACATCAATAGGGATGATAATGTTTGAAAAATAAACAAAGGTTGATAAATCCATTTTGAAATATATAGTAGATATACGCCAATCACTATTCTTGCCAGACCTTTTATAAAAATCTTTCCTGATTCATTTAATGGTTTTGATATCAGCGTTTCAAACAATTGTGGGCGCATGCCGAACCAACCAGTTGCAAAGAAAAGCCATTGTATAAAATTCAATCGTGGTTTTGAAGGATAAGTTTCTATCATCACCATCAACTTCATTGAAAATAATTGAAATGTTGTGATGATGAGCATTCTGTATAGTGGCGAATTGCTTTTCGTGATTTGTATAGAAACAAAAACACTGATGACAACTATTATCCAGCCCAATATTCTTGCGGCTTTTTTATTTTTTATAGTTGGAAAAAAATAACCGCAAATCAACAATGCGGAAACGCAAATCAACAATTCTAAAATTTGCAGACTCATAAAATATTATAAAAGAACGCAGCCAGATAAACTGCTACAAAGAAAACGAAAGATGCAACCAAAGCCCATTCGCCGATAGTGAAAAATATACCTTTCGGTGCTTGCGATTTATCGAAGTAAAAAAACTGAATAAAAATTCTTGCCAACCAATAAATACCAATAAAAAGTGTAATTGATTTTGCCAAAAAAGATTTGTCCAAAAGTTCCACAGCGCCGAAAACTGAAACAATACCAAAACAAAAATTGATCAATAAAATATACGCGGCATAAGTCCAGAACATTTGCCGAAGCAATGGCTGTAAAGCATTGAGTTCTTTTTTCCAATTTAATAATTTGGGGATGATTATACTTGAGGCTGCTAAAAGAATATGCCCAATACCAGAAATGAGAATCAATATTTTTAAATGTGAATACATTTGTCAAAACGGTTAACAGAAAATAATTCGTAAAAGTAAGAAGAGGAGAATGGATAATTTAATAAATGATAATTTATCGGATCACCAATTATCCATTTAAGTATTATCAATTATTCAACCCGTCCAACCCTCTCTATCTCTTTCGGGTTGTTTGCCTTTTGCGTGAATTACACGGTCACGTATATTCGTAAAACCTTCGCAAAGGTTGCTCCAAGGTAATTGGTAGGATCGAAATTTGAAGATTGATTTTTCATTGTTATTTACCGTTAGATACGTTCTCTTTTAAACAATACTTCATTCACTCCGCAAACTATCGATGGGGTTACCCATGGCTGATTTGATAGATTCAAAACTGATGGTGATCAAAGCAATTGCCAAGGCCACTAATCCTGCCATTGCGAATACAAACCATCCTATTGAAACCTTGTAAGCAAATCCTTCAAGCCATTTGCTCATTCCATAATAAGCCACCGGAACTGCAATTACAAAAGCGATCAAAACTAATCTTACAAATTCAGCAGACATCATTACCACAATCTGCAGTATGCTCGCTCCCATTACTTTGCGAATTCCAATTTCCTTAACCCTTCGCTCAGCCATATAGGAAGACAATCCATACAAGCCTAAGGCACAAATGATTATGGCGATGATGCCAAAACTGGAAATGATTTTGGAGACCCTCCGGTCTTCATCGTACTGTTTCTGAATTGTATGATCTAGGAAAGAATACTCAAAAGGTGTATCATGGATCAGCGATTTCCAGGTCCGCTCAATCGTTTTCACCGTCCGCTCAAAATTGGCAGAAGCAACTGAGGCAATCACATAGTCATAACGTTTGTTGTTGTTCTCCATTTCAAACAAGGTTGGTTTAATCTCCTCATGAAGTGAGTTCTGATGAAAATCTTCCATCACGCCAATAACCTGAAAATCATATTTTTTTCCCGCCCAGTCGAAATGCAGGTTTTGTCCAATAATTTTTTCTGGTGTAAACCCTAGCTTGGAAACAGCAGTGCGGTTTAAAATAAATTTATGGTTACTATCGAGGTTACGGTTCTCTGTAAACGATCGCCCGGCAACCAACTTCATATTTAGTAGCTCAAGGTATCCGACATCAACCACATTACGAATGATATCAACAGCAGTGTTCATGTTCCCTCCATCGGCATAAAAGTTCATGTCCCTAAAAATTGGTGTCCCAGGAATGAAGGAACAACCTGAAACACCCTTGATATTGTTGTTTTGTCCAATTTGCTCTTTCAATGCATCATATTGTTTATGTGCTTCATCGGTGCGAAGTGGCAATACAATTTTTGCATCCGCATTAAAACCAAGATCTTTACCTATCATGAAATCCAGTTGACGTGAGATAATAAATACACTACATACCAAGGCAATGGCAATCATAAATTGAAACACAACCAGTGTTTGTCGCAATCTGCTAGGAGAACCGCCAGGATTTAATTTTCCCTTCAGCACCTGCGCGGGTTGAAACGATGTCAGGTAAAATGCCGGATAGCTGCCTGCCAAGAGGCCTGTAACTATAGTGAGTGAGAGGGCTGCAAATAAGAAAAACGTGATGTTTTCTGTATTAATCGAAATACTTTTATTCGTCAATTGATTAAAAAGCGGAAGAGCCAATTGTATCAGAATAAAACTTATGATAATCGCTATAACAACAGTCACCATCGCATCTCCCAATATTTGTTTGATGAGAGTAGAGCGGTGCGCACCCAAGGTTTTACGGATACCGATTTCAATGGCCCGCTTCGTGGCCTTGGCTGTTGTTAAGTTCATAAAATTGATGCAGGCAATCAGCAATATAAATAGTGCAATAGCCCCCACTATATACAGATAAATGATACGGGGCCTTTGCCCAATGTCAGACTTGAGGTAGATATCCTTTACCGGTTCAAGGCTTAAAGTTTTGTGAATGCCCTCTGCTTTCATCGCCTCTGCACCATGCCGAAGAAGAACGTCATTTATTTTTTTCTCAACCGCAGCTTTATTATGGCCAGGCACCAGCTTCAGATAGGACGGTACAAAATTTTGACCAGCCCATTCCTTTTCATTTAAAACATTTTCGATAGATCCGGAACTGGTGATGGAGGTAAAAAAATTTGCTTTGATGAAGCTGTTGTATTTTTCTTTGAACACGCCAGTTACTTTATATTCGTCTAACTTCCCGCCCTGGCTTATAGTGATTATTCTGTTCAATGCTGCTTCTTCACCAAAGAGTTTGTGGGCAAGTTTTTCGGAGAGAACAATGGAATTTGGTTGAACCAACGCCTTTTTGGGATATCCTTCTTTCAGATCGTAAGTGAATACATCAAAAAGCGTTGAGTCTGCAAGAAGACCGTCACTTTCATAGAATAGATTATCCTTGTATCGCATCAAGCTCTGCGCCTTTTCTTTTTCGCCCGTTGTAAAATATTCTTTCACACCAGGAGGACTAAAAATGCGCACTGCTGCCTGTACTTCAGGTACTTCATCCTTGATGGCCATTGCAATAGGTGGTGAAGTAGATCCCACTCTGTCCACAACTGATCCAGACTGAAAATTGGTGATGATCCGGTACAAGTCATTTGCCCGTTTATGATGTTTGTCGTAGCTCATTTCGTCCCAGATGTAGAGGGATAGCAGCAAGCAACAAGTAACACCAAGTGCAAGACCGAAAATATTAATAAACGAGTACAGCTTGTTGCGCATTAAATTGCGCAGTGTGGGCTTTAAGTATTTGGTTAACATTTTATCTCAAGATTTTAGAATAAATGTATGTCTTCAAAAAAAGTGAGCTTTCTGTTAGAGAGTGTTTCTTGATTTAAAAATACATTTTTAATTTTATAGAGACTTAAAATGATAAAAGAATACCAGTTTTAACGTGTATGTATAACCGAAAATATATAGAATCAATATTTGTCGGATTCGGTTCAAACAAAATCGATTGTTCAAAATCTTGAAGTTTTCAAGTATCAGTTAAGAAGATAAACAGAGCTGTGAAAAGTTAGAAATTTGAATATTAATTAGCAATACAGGCATTATCTCTATCCATTTAAAATTATCCTTTCTTAGCCCGCCCAACCTTCTCTATCCAAACTTCTGTATTGAATGGCTTCTGCCAAATGCTCTGCTTTGATGTCGTCGCTGTTTACGAGATCAGCAATAGTTCGTGACACTTTTAAAATGCGATCATAAGCACGAGCAGAAAGATTCAGTTTCTCCATAGCAGCCTTCAATAAATTTTGCCCCACTTTATCAATAACACAAATCTCCTTCAACTGTTTGCTGCTCATTTGAGCATTTGAATAAACGCCTGGGTTATCCTTAAATCTTTCTGTTTGTTTATCTCTTGCATGGATTACACGGTCACGTATATGCGTAGAATCTTCGCCATTTTTTTGTGATGATAATTCAGAGAAAGCGACGGGCGTTACTTCCACATGCAGATCAATCCTATCCAACAACGGTCCTGAAATTTTGTTCAGGTATTTTTGAACGGCACCAGGTGGACATGTGCACTCTTTTTCTGGGTGATTGTAATACCCGCAAGGGCATCCCTGCGTTGCCTTTTTCCCGAAGCCTAAATGTTGTCGAACTTCCTAAATCTCAATATTATCCGAAAGAATTTAAATCTGTCGGCGATCACATACGGGCTTGGCGACTTAACAATCACCTATTGCAAAGCGAAGTTGCGAAACTGTTAGGTGTTTGCGAAGACACAATTGTGGGTTGGGAGATGAGAGGGACGACTCCATTTATTCGACATATGCCGAAGATTATAAAAATGATTGGATACACACCTTTCAAATTTGACACTTCAACTTTGGCTGGTCAGATTATTCATTATCGATTTACGAATGGACTAAATCCGAAGGAATTTGGAGCATTAATTCCTGCTGATGCAACAACCATTCAAAATTGGGAAAATGGAAAGCATATACCACGAAAAAGAAAATATAAAAAAATTAAAAATATACTTTAGATGCAGACTGTTAATCAGAGGGTCGTTGGTTCAAGTCCAACAGGGGGAGCTGAAAATCAAACGGTTATATATTAAAATATGCAACCGTTTTTTATTTGCACAGGAATTGCACAAAAGTATTTTTGGACTACAAAACATTCTTCAAATAAATGTCTGATAAACTGATTCTGTTCACTATAGTGGAGATTATCAATAATGAGAGCAGGTAATTATTACTGATGTTGACCCCTCTTAGTTACTGTTATGTAAGCGTCATTGAGAGGATGTTATTGATAAGATAAAGTTAGTTATTAA
>CAIYPC010000567.1 GCA_903927975.1 uncultured Bacteroidota bacterium
CAAAATCAATCAAAATCAATAATTTACAAGTCAAATATTTCCAAGGGTAACTATTAGGGTAACCATAATGATGGTTTGATACATTTATGTCAAAGAAATTTGCGATGCAAAGGTACTAAATTAAAGTAATTTCCAAAATCAATTTCATACATCAAATTTTGCTATTAATTTCAATGGAAATTATTTTTGGAAAAATTTTTTACTATCAGATTTTTCTAAAATTATAAAAAAAAAGGGGGCTTAAAAATTGAAAAAAATTTGGAATATAAAATTTGCGTGCATCCCTTGTACCAATTATTGTAAAAGTAAATTAGAGCTTATTTTTGATACGAATTAGAGTAATGCCTAAATTGGGTATTAAATTAAGCATCCTATTTAAGACCTTATTGATTTTAATACCTATTAATTAATGCGAAAAATTCATCCTAATTTTCTTCCCGACAGATTAAGGAATTAGATTCTTCAGTTCTTCCCCAGGTGATGCCGGCTGGTAATTCAGGCCTGGAAATCAATTTTTTAAACTTTGTTGATATACGAAAATTCAGATTATCATTCTACCAATTGAATCAAGTTACCTTTTCTCCAGAAGAAGCTCCAGGAAGAGCCAGAAGGCTCCCGGCTGGGGAATTCATATTTTTTCTCTTCTTAAGATTTACGTAAAATCCTGTTTCAAATCTGCCAATGGAATTTGTACACTGAGAATCAATTCTTTGTCACTGTTATCAATAATGCTAAATAAATTGGCAAATAGTTGCTAAATATATTGGTAACTTTAAAACCTGAAATATAAATAAAATGCCATCAAGAACAATAGTACATTTCGACCTTGATAGTTTCTTTGTAAGTGTAGAACGCAGGTTGAACAGCGATTTGCTTGGCAAGCCAATAATTATTGGAGGAACTTCTGACAGAGGCGTTGTATCATCGTGCAGCTATGAAGCCCGTAAATTTGGTGTTCACAGTGCAATGCCTATGCGAATGGCGAAACGACTATGTCCCAATGCAATATACATTCGTGGTGATTACGACCAGTACGAAAAACATTCAAAGTTGGTAACGCAGATTATTGATGCTAAAGCACCTCTATACGAGAAAGCTTCAATCGATGAGCACTACATTGATATTACAGGGATGGACAGGTTCTTCGGCAGCCTGAAGTGGACTCAGGAACTCAGACAAACAATCATCAAGGAATCGGGACTGCCCATCAGTTTTGGTTTGTCAGTTAACAAGACGGTAAGCAAAATAGCAACTGACGAAAGCAAACCCAATGGGGAATTGCATATTGAACAAGATGGAGTGCAGCCATTTCTCAATCCTCTCTCGGTAAGCAAAATTCCGTATGTGGGGGAAAAGACAAGCATGTTGCTCAAGAGCATGGGTGTTCACACAATTGAAACCCTGAGCAAAATTCCACTCAGCACGATGATTCGGGTGATGGGGGAAAATGGAAAAACATTCTGGCAGAAGGCGAATGGAATTGACAACACCCCAGTAGAACCATACACAGAGCGCAAATCCATAAGTGCAGAAGAAACTTTTGAGAAAGATACCATTGACATAAAATTGCTTGAAACAAAACTTCTTGGGATGACGGATGACCTTGCATTTCAACTTAGGAAGGAAAAGAGGCTGGCATCAACCGTCACCATCAAAATAAGATACAGCAACTTTGACACACATACACAACAAGCCAGAATTGCATACACATCAGCCGACCACATACTCCAGCCAATTGTAAAAGAATTGTTCCTGAAGCTTTACAACAGAAGGATGCTCATTCGACTCATTGGAGTTAAGTTCAGTGGATTCGTTTCAGGTCACTATCAGGCACATTTGTTTGATGACAATGAAGAGATGCTGAATCTATATCAGGCAATGGATAGAATGAGGATGCGATATGGAGATGATGCAGTGGTGAAAGCGTTTAGATTGAAATAAAGATGTTCCTGAATTGTCATAGTTATTATAGTCTTCGATATGGAACCATCCCTATAGAGCAGCTGGTTCTCCAGGCAAAGGCAAGAGGAATAAAAAAACTTGCACTGACAGATATAAATAATTCCACGGGTGTTCTTGAGTTCAAAAAACTTTGTGATGAACATGGCATTGATGCAATTGCAGGGATGGAATTCAGGGATTGGAACAAACTTCTCTATGTTGGAATTGCTATTAATAACAAGGGTTACAAAGAACTCAACGATTGGTATACATTACATTCCATGCAGCATATTTCAATAGCTCCCACGCCTCCTGCTTTCACTAACGTATTTGTTATTTATCCCTACTCCGATTATAAGAAGGGGAAGATAAAACTCATTGAGCTGCGAGAGAATGAATGGATTGGCATTCACCTGAAAGACCTGAGCAAAGTTCAACTGGATAAAAAAACAGAACAAAAAAAATATGTCCTTCTTCAATCAGTAACTTTTTTGAACGAGCGAGATTACATGCTTCACAAGAGACTTCGAGCCGTTGACAATAACATTCTACTCTCTCAGTTGACGACAGAACAGACGGCTGGAGCAGATGAATACTTTATGTCGCAGGAACACATCACTAAATCTCTTGAGCATTTCCCTGAGATAAAACAAAACACAGAATTCATCATCAGTTCATGCTCCTTCTCTTTTGATTTTAAGAGCATCAAAAACAAAAAGATTTACACGAGCAATCACCATGATGACAAGCAACTGCTGGAGAAGCTTACAATGGATGGAGTGAAATATCGGTACGGAGCCAACAACAAAGAAGCTCTCAGAAGAGTAAGAAACGAGCTTGAAATTATTGATAAGCTTGGCTTCTGTTCTTACTTCCTTATCACCTGGGATATTATTCGTTATTCTCTTAGCAGAGGATTCTATCATGTTGGCAGGGGTTCTGGAGCAAACAGTGTTGTTGCATATTGCTTGAGAATAACAGATGTGTGTCCGATAGAATTGGATTTGTATTTCGAACGATTCCTGAATCCAAAGAGAAAAACACCGCCAGATTTTGACATAGATTATAGCTGGAAAGAACGGGATGATGTGCTGGATTATATATTCAAGAGGTACGGAAGAGCACACACCGCCCTGCTTGGAACAATACCAACTTTCAAAGACCGCTCCATAATCAGAGAACTTGGAAAGGTTTATGGTTTGCCGAAAGAAGAAATAGATGTTCTTGTTCATACCAAGGGAAGAGGGTTGATGAAGACTGATGACAGCGTGATTCAAGAGATACTTTCTTTTGAAGAACAAATTCGTGATTCACCGAATATGAGAAGTATTCACGCAGGTGGTGTATTAATCTCGGATGAACCAATCACCAATTATATTGCACTCGACCTGCCCCCGAAAGACTTTCCAACAGTGCAATTCGACATGTACCTTGCAGAAGACATCGGATTTGAAAAGTTGGATATTCTCTCGCAAAGAGGCATTGGACACATCAAGGATGCAGCTGAGATTGCCTACAGGAACAAAGGAATTAAAATTGATGTACATGATATTCCAAAATTCAAAAAAGACCCACAGGTACGCAAGCAACTAAAATCAGGGGATACCATTGGTTGCTTCTATATTGAGAGTCCTGCAATGAGAGGACTTCTGAAAAAACTGCATTGTGATAATTACCTTACTCTTGTTGCTGCATCCTCCATCATTCGCCCTGGTGTAGCCAAGAGCGGAATGATGAAAGCATACATACAGCGATTTCATCATCCAGAAAAAATCGAATACCTACATCCAGTTATGGAAGAGCAACTAAAGGAAACATACGGAGTGATGGTGTTTCAGGAGGATGTACTGAAGGTTGGACATCATTACGGAGGATTGGACTTGGCGGATGCTGATGTATTGAGAAGGCTGATGAGTGGCAAGAACAGGGGCAAGCACCACTTGATTGAGATTCAGGAAAAGTTTTTCTTCAATGCCAAACAAAAAGGTTATTCTGAAATTACAACAAACGAGGTGTGGAGACAAATAGAATCGTTTGCTGGTTATTCCTTCTCAAAGGCTCATTCCGCAAGTTATGCAGTGGAGAGTTATCAAAGTCTTTATCTGAAAGCTCATCATCCATTGGAGTTCATAGTTGCTGTGATAAATAACTTCGGAGGGTTCTATTCTCGTTGGGTTTATTTCAATGAAGCGAAGAGAAGCGGTGGTACTGTTCATCTGCCCTGTGTGAACAAAAGCACCTATCTTACAACCATCTATGACAAAGAAATATATGTCGGATTCATTCATATTGAAAATCTTGAACAGCAGCATTCACAGAACATAGAGAAGGAACGTCAACTCAGAGGGGACTTCCTTGATATGGAAGATTTTATCAGAAGGATGCACATAAGCCTGGAGCAAGTACTACTTCTTATTCGTCTGAATGCCTTTCGATTTACAGGCAAATCAAAAAAGACGCTTCTTTGGGAAGCCCACATTCTATTGGGAAACACCAAACCTCAAATTTCAGATGAGCAACTGTTTTATCAGCCCAAAGAAGAAAGTTTTCTGCCCACTCTTACAGAGAGTGATATTGAGAATGCCTATGATGAAATGGAGCTGATGGGTTTTCCCGTTTCTATTTCACGATTTGATTTGCTCCTCACGGATAGGAGAATTGAAACCAGAGCAAGCAGTCTTATGTCGCATTTGAATCAATCAATTCGCATCATGGGTGATTATGCTACACGAAAGCCTGTTCGCACGTCTAATGGCAAAGAAATGGCATTCGGTACATTCCTGGACGAGGAGGGAAACTTCTTCGACACGACACACTTTCCTCCATCGCTTGCAAAATATCCCTTCCAGGGAAGCGGAATTTATTTAATTTTGGGCAAGGTTGTTGAGGAGTTCGGTTTTCCAAGCATCGAAGTAGAAAAGATGGCCAGATTAAGTTACACTAAAAACCCAATAGCAGTATAATGTGTTACTCAGTAAATGTGAAAGCTTCGGCTGACGAACTTAACAAAAGATACAATGCAAAGAACAGTACTCCTGAAATGCATAAGGTCTACTACAAACTTTCTGGATTTAATGCGGTTGCAAAACCAATTAGAGATTATGAAAAACTTGCAGTACTGATTGCTTCAGACCCGACTGAATTTGCATATATGCAATGGGGACTGCTCCCATTCTGGACACCATCCACTGAGAAAGCAAGAGAGTTTGCGAGAAATAATCTCAATGCAAAGTCTGAAACATTATTTGAAAAGAAATCGTTTGCTCCATCACTAAAGAGAAAGCGATGTATCATCCCAATTACAGGTTTTTATGAAAGCAGAGAAGTGAACAAGGAAAAATATCCATATTTCATTCACCTTAAAAACGAAGAAATATTTTCACTTGCTGGAATATATGACACTTGGAAAGACAAGGAAAGCGGAGCTTCAATAAATTCTTTCTCAATAATCACAACCGAGGCAAATCCTCTGATGGCAAAGATTCACAACAACAAACTCAGGATGCCTGTTATTCTAAAAAGAGAAAACGAAATGCACTGGATTGAGCCAGAACTAAGCGATTCGGATATAAAACATTTGCTGTTACCTTTGGATGATTCGCTCATGGAGGCTCATACTGTTGACAAGAAAGTAAACAATACAAAAGTTGATTCTAATTATCCTCAGATTACAAACTTAGTTGAGTACCCTGAATTGGGCATCTTTGGTTAAGTGTAAATTAGAATTCAGAGGTTTTCATTTGTAGGATTTAATAACTCTACTGGGATTTTTTACCTCTAATTTTAAGGAATTTAGGAACAACTTTACCTTCTTTTTGCTCACAAGCTAAAAGGAACTGTTTTTCATTAATAAGGTTATGCTTTCCTACCCATTTTCTTTCTATCTTATAAGTACCTTCTTTGAATAACCTGCATTTATTCCCTATTGCTCGTTTACTCATTTTGTATTTGCTGGCTGCATCTTGAATGGTTATCCATTCACCAGAAGATGTACTTTTTAAAAGTTCATCACTTCGCAAACAATCCTTTATAATAGAACGAATATCATCTACATAAGTTTCCCGCAACTTCTTAGTTACTTTTTCAGTAATCGAAATTTCAAGTTCCTTAATTAAGGAGTTAATAATCTTATATAATTTTGGTGTCAATTTACTTTAAAATTATAAAA
>CAIYPC010000568.1 GCA_903927975.1 uncultured Bacteroidota bacterium
AAACAAAGGAAGCTTTACCGTTTTTGGTGGTGGAAAAATGGGAGATAAAATTTATGAAAAATCGAAAGAAGAATTGATCACTGATTTTGTTCCGGGCTTAGAAAAAATGTATGCTGGTTCAGAAAAATCATACTCAAATAAAAACATAAAATATTGCTGGGAAAAAAATCCGCATATACGTGGTGGTTATAGCTCATTTAAAAAAGGGCAATGGTCAACACTTGCGGGACATGAAGGAGAGCCTGTTGGAAATATTTATTTCGCTGGAGAACATGTGAGCAGAGATTTTCAGGGATATATGAATGGCGGCGCACAAACAGGAAGAGTGGCGGCGGAAGCGATTGAGAGAGAGATCTTGAAAGAAGCTGCGAGTCATTAGCTATGAGCTGCGAGCAAGAAAATGTATTGCTCGAGGCTCATAGCTCTAAGCTCGCAGCTTTGTGAACTTAATAATAAAGCAACTTACCATGAATCGTTCAGAAGAAATTTTAGAGAGGAGAAAACAATTTGTGCCGAATGCAATTGGCATTTTCAATCCATCAACTGCTGTTAGTGCAAATGGAAGCATTATTACTGATGCCAACGGAAATGAAATGATTGATTTTGCAGGAGGCATTGGCGTGGTGAACGCTGGTCATTGTCCAAAACCAGTTGTGGATGCCATTGCAAAACAAGCTGCCACATTAATTCATTGCAGCTTTAATGTTGCCACGTATGATCTGTATATGCAGCTTGCGGAAAAACTCGCAACCCTTTTGCCGCATGGCGAACATACAAAAGTGATGCTCACCAATTCTGGTGCTGAAAGCATTGAGAACGCAATAAAAATTGCACGACAGGCAACAGGCAGACAAGCCATCATCTGCTATGACAGTGCATTTCATGGAAGAACAATGATGGCTATGACACTGACTTCAAAAGTGGGATATAAAATGGGGTGCGGTCCTTTTGCTCCTGAAGTGTACCGCATCCCATTTCCCGATCACTATCGTTATGGCAATGGGTTGAACCTAGATGAATTTTCAGATATACATCTCCGTGAGTTAGAAGATTTTTTTCATACCAATGTTCCGGCTGAACAAGTAGCTGCCATTATTATGGAACCAGTTCAGGGTGAAGGTGGTTTTAATGTCATTCCAAAAAAATATTTGCAGGGCTTGAGAGAAGTGTGTGATAAATATGGCATCCTTTTGATTTTGGATGAAGTGCAGAGCGGTTTTGGAAGAACTGGCAAATGGGCTGCATATCAACATTATGATGTTACCCCTGATATTTCTACGTGGGCAAAAAGCATGGGCAGCGGAATGCCGATTGGTGCGGTGATTGGCAAAGCGCATATTATGGATTCATGCAAGCCATCAACTATTGGCGGCACTTATCCCGGCAATCCGGTTTGTTGCGCTGCATCACTTGCCACTATTAATTATATGGAAGAAATAAATATCAACAAACTTGGAGAACAGGTAGGCATCACTGTTAGAGAACGATTTAACAAAATGAAAAATAAATTTTCTTGTATTGGTGATGTGCGCGGGCTTGGTGCCATGATGGCATTCGAGCTGGTAAAAAACAAAGATCCATTTCAACCTGATGCAGATCTCTGCAAAAAAATAATCGGTTATTGTGCAGAGAAAGGATTGATAGTGATCAACGCAGGCGTGAATGGAAATGTGATTCGCATCCTCAGTCCTTTAGTGATTGAAGAAGAATTATTGAAGAAGGGGTTGGATATTATTGAAAACGGAATTGAGAAATTAGCAAATTAGCAAATGTGCAAATGGCTTTCATTTTCACATTTTCAAATTAATTCAATGAACAAACAATATATAAACGGAAACTGGGTTGCTTCGATTGATAATAAAACTTATCCGCTTATCAATCCCGCAACAGAAGAAACCATTGCAGAAATAAGTTTTGCCAATGAAAAGGATACTCATGTTGCTATTGATGCTGCGCATGAAGCATTTAAAACATGGGGCAAAACAACGCCTTACACTCGCGCAGAAATCTTAAAAAAAGCTGCGAATTATTTAAGGGAAAACTTGACTGCCATTGCAAAAGATATGGTAAATGAAAGCGGTAAACCATTTGCTGAAGCAAAAGGCGAATGGACAGTTGCCGCAAACCTATTTGAATGGTATGCCGAAGAATGCAAACGTGCCTATGGAAAAGTGATCCCAACGAATCGGCTTGACAAAAGAAGCTCAGTGATATGGCAACCAATGGGCGTGATTGGCGTGATAACAGCTTGGAATTTTCCTGCATACAATCCTGCACGTGCATGGGCAGCCGCGCTGGCAGCGGGTTGCACGGTTGTTGCAAAACCGTCTGAGAACACGCCACTATCTGCTTTTTACATGGCACTTGCTTTGGCAGAAGCTGGTTTGCCAAATGGCGTTTTAAATATTGTGTTGGGCGATGCGGCTGCAATTGGTGATGAAATGTTGAGCAACCCGAAGTTGAAAAAAATAAGTTTCACAGGCAGCACAAGAGTTGGAAAAATATTAATGGATGGCGCTTCCAGAACAAACACAAAACTTTCGCTTGAGCTTGGTGGCAATGCACCAGTATTAATTTTTGATGATGTGGATGTTGATGCAATTGCGAAAGCAACTTCGGTTGCACGTTTCCGTAATAACGGACAAGTTTGCATTGCGCCGCAACGTTTTTATATCCACAAAAATATTTACAAGCAATTTTCCGAAGCAGTCACAAAATATGTTTCGCAATTAAAAGTGGGAAACGGTTTTGAAGAGGGAGTAAATGTCGGTCCACTCATTACAAAAAAACAAAAAGAAAGTGTTGTCAATCTGCTTGAAAAAGCAAAATCAGAAAATGCAGAAATATTAACCGGCGGAAATATACCATCGCATGTAGAAAAAGGATATTTTATACAACCCGCTGTGGTAGCGAATTTGGAGCAGTCTTCTGTTTTGGCAAACAATGAAATTTTTGGACCTATTCTTCCATTATTTTCTTTTGATAATCTGGATGATGGGATTAAAAAAGCAAACGATACTGAATATGGATTAGCTGCTTATGTTTTCACAAACAATTTAAAAACTGCTGTCCTTGCATCAGAGCGTTTAGAATTTGGAATGGTTGGTATTAATGAATGGGCGCCGCACAGCACGGAGTTACCTTTCGGGGGATGGAAACAAAGCGGTCAGGGACATGAAAGTGGAAGCGAAGGTTTGTATGAATATATGGAAAAGAAGCTGGTGAGCATTGGAGGGTTGTGAAACCCCCAACCCCTAAAGGGGAGTAAAGACAAGACCATGAACTTCTTAGTCCCTTTTTCCTATCGGTTGGTGTCCTCACCAACCGATAGCCCTGAGAGCGAGAAAATTATAGAGATTGAAATCACTTCGGAATCTGTCATTCCGACGAAGGAGGAATCTCGGAGACTAGCAAAATAATTTTGTTGAAAATTGTGAATTAATGTTCAATGATTAATGTTGTTACAATTAGTGAAACTAAAGCTCAATAGAAAACAAAAGGTACAAGAGTGCGACGCAAGGATGCCCAATAGAATTACAAATGCTGGTCACACAAAAAATAAAAATTGATAGTTAATAGCTAAAAAATAATAATGGAAGCTCGAATTAAAGACATCATACATCACACATCCAAAATCACACATCCTCATGGCTGACTATGGCGCATTATCATTAATTCCACCATTGGTTGTTGTCGTGCTGGCAATTGTGCTTCGCACATCATTCGAGCCATTGTTGATCGGATGTCTTGTTGGCTTTATTATGATTGCATTTCGCAGTCACAGTAATTTCTTTACAGATTTTGTTGACTCCATCATGCATGTAATCGGGGATCCAAGTCAGGGCGGCTCAGTATGGGTGATTTTGGTTTGTGGTTTATACGGGTCGCTCATCGGGCTAATGATCCGAAGTGGCGGCACCATGAAATTCGGAGACTGGGCACTGACCAAAATAAAAACGCAACGTGGTGCTCTGATGGGTGCATGGCTTTTAGGTCTTGGTATTTTTTTGGATGATTATTTAAGTGCGCTCACTGTTGGTTTATCGATGAGAAAAATTACGGATGCTTTTAAAATCCCAAGAAGCAAGCTTGCATATATTGTAAACACTACTGCTGCGCCATTATGCGTGATAGTGCCAATTTCAACATGGACAATTTTCACTGGCACCATTCTCGAATCATCGGGAGTTGCCGCAAAAGGTGCTGGGCTTTCAACATACTGGAAAATGATCCCTTTTGTTTGTTATGGATATATTTCTGTGTTGATTATCCCACTTTTTATTTACGGGATTCTTCCATGGTTTGGCAGAATGAAAAAAGCAGATACAATTGCCCGTGAAACTGGAAAGCTCACAACAATGGAACTAACCATGAGTAGCACGCTTGACGTGACACAGATGAACAAACAGAAACAGTCGAAAGTGATTTATTTTTTATTACCCGTGATGGTGTTACTTGCTGCCACTATTTATTTTGATATTGATGCATTGAAAGGCGTGATGATTGCAGTGGTATTCACGTTCGTCTATTACATGATCACAAAAATTGGAACCTTCACGCAGTTGTCTGAAACTGTTTTTTCGGGTTTCAACAGCATGGTGTTTGCATTGGCGATATTAATGATGAGCTATGT
>CAIYPC010000569.1 GCA_903927975.1 uncultured Bacteroidota bacterium
ATGCAATCACTCAGTTTCTTTTTTCAAATGTGGATATTGAAAAAGGCTTCCTGAAATTATTTTCTTACTATGATTCGCTGGAATACGATACAAAAAACAATTTTCTTCAAGCATTGTATGCAGCTTATCCGTTTGTTTACAAAGAAAAAGTTCAATCAATTTTTGAAAAAGAAACCGATGCAAAATTATTTGTAATCTGCGCATCATATTTGTTTCGTTGCGATAGATCGGTGAACAATTCTAATTCATTAAAAATAAAAATGGTTGAACAATTTCCTGGCTATGATACTATCCCAATTTTGAATGAGCTTGCAAATTTTCTTAGTTATCACAATTCTTTCGTGCATAATAAACCACCGAATATCATTCAGCTTTTTAAGTATCAAAAAACAATCGGAAAGAAAATCATTTATTCTTTTCAACGCTACAATCGCGATTATGGTGGCATCGCCATTGTTCAAAATGCGGATGGAAGTTTTGCAAAAAATGCGGATGGGAAGCTTGCTGTTTTCGAACAGCTTGCACGATCGGGATCCAATCTCCCCTATTTTATTACCAATGGAAATACGCCCCAAGGAATTTACAGCATACAAGGCGTTGCGGTATCGCATAATAATTTTATCGGTCCAACGCCTAATCTCCAATTGATAATACCTTTCGAAAATAAATGGGAGAAATATTTTCAAAAGGATTGGGATGCTTCGCAGGATTCTCTTCTTCTTTATAAAAATTTATTGCCACCGAATTGGAGAAATTATGAACCGATGATGGAAGCGTGGAACGCTGGAAAAATCGGGCGAACAGAAATCATTGCACATGGCACTACCATCGATCCAGAATATTTTAAAGACAAACCTTTTTATCCGCTCACACCCTCACAGGGATGCCTATGCGCAAAAGAGCTTTGGAATGTTACAAACGGAAAATTATTGGTGAGCGAGCAATTCAATTTAACAAGCACATTTCTTTCAACGCCGGGAAGCAAAGGTTATTTGTACGTGATCAATCTGGATGATCAACAAAAAGCGGTAAGCAGAGAAGAAGTAGAAATGTTAGTGAGAAAATTTCAATCCGAAAAGTAAAAAATATTTTAAGGTATATATACAGGCACTCCCCATGCTAATCCATTGTCATCTTTTACTAAAATTGATGGATAATGATTATTACATGACACAGACCAGACTTTTATCAAGGTACTTCCCCAAATATCATTTTGATTTCCTGGGATAGAACTCGCATCTACATAACCCAATGTTGCGGTTAGGCAAGAATCAATATAATTTTTGGGGGAGGGAATAAATGGAGGAATCTGCAATGGCATATAAGTAATAGATTCGGAAACATGATTCATGAAAGCTGTTCTTAAATAAGAAAAAGATTGATGTCCTGTTGTGTCATTCGTTTGAGGAATTCCATTATACAAATAAGCTGTATCAAATATTCCGTTATTAAAAATAAATGCTTCATTATTACCAAACATCGGAAGACCATTTATAAAAAGATTTGCTATCACCTGAGATTGTGTTGGCTTTGTTGTATCAGAATAAACGTTTGGAGTAAAATATAAAAATTGCAACTGAGCAGTTGACATATTATTGTTACTAAAAAGAATATTGATTGAATCAATTTGAGAACTACTTAAAGTTGGGCTGATAGTTTTCGCTACCAATCGGGATATACAACCATTATCCGAAATTGAGTTCTGATGCTTTGTACAGGCAACTCCAAAAACATATAAGACCGCTACAAGCAAATAATAGTATGGAGCTGTTTTTCTATTCATTCAATTACTTAGAAGATGACTTTGTATTTAAGAAAAACGTTGCATTTATCTGGGCAAAAAAAATGTCCCGCTATTAACGGGACATTTTCTTTACAGCTTCGGTAATTTAAAATGGCAAATCGTCAACAGGTTCAGTGATGTCGCTTGCTGAAGGAACAAAATTTTGTGAAGGAGCAGCCTGATAAGAAGAAGGCTGGCTTTCAGTTGGAGCTCCACCGGAATTATCGCCGCCTGTGCCTTTGCCAAGCAATTGAACGTTGAAAACGCGCAATGTGAGCGAAACGCCTGGGGTGCCATCATTCTTCGTGTAGGTCCTCACTTCCGGAGTTCCTTCTGCATACACCTGAGTTCCTTTTTTTAAATAAGGAGCAATGCCGGTGCGATCAGTCCAGTAAGCACATTCCACCCAAATGGTTTTGTCTTTCTGGTTACCCTGAGCGTCACGGAATTTCTCTGTGTGCGCAACATTGAAATTGATAACATTCTTGCCATTTACTGCGCTTGTAACGCAATCTTTCCCAAGATTGCCGATTACCTGTAGCTTAATCATAACTTTAAAAATTTAGCTTCGTACTTAAAAATTGTTTGAACAGGCAATTTAGGAATTTAATAAATCCAAAAAATAACACGTTAGTAGTAGTTGTTAACCAGTAGTTCAGATTAAAGAAATCGGCCGCGTTTCTATCCACCCATTGATTTCCGCAAGCTACCCTGTTAATCCGCCAACTGCCCATTCAGGCTTATCGCAAATCGGCTTAAAGATTAAATTTACAAGATTGTATAAAAATGAGTTGACGGTTTTGTTTAATTTTAGAATGGACTAGCTTAACTGCAAAATAATTTCAAGCCCACATCTTCCGGCATTAATCGATATTAACCCTCTCCCAAAATTATCTGAATGAAAATAAGTTTATTAATAGTAATCCTATTTTTTTCTGTGTGCTTGTTCGGGCAATCTAAAGAAATTGATAACCTGAAAAAGCGATTGGCCACATTGCAAGATAGCGCTAGGGTTGACTGCATGAATGAATTGAGCGCCCATTATACGTTTGCTGCAACAAAAGATTCTGCGGAGCATTATGCAGAGTCTGCTTACGAAGAAGCTAAAAAGATTGATTATATCCACGGGATCGCAGAAGCGGTGTCCCGCAAATCGAGGATCGCACTGCATTTTGATGATGATTATGTAAAATCAGAAACTTTTTCGAGAGAGGCCTTGACGTGGTATGAAAAAACAGACAACAAAAAAGATATCGAGACGGTTTATGATGAACTACAGAGTGCATTTATTTCTCAAAGCAAATATGATGAGGCATATAAATATGCAGTAAAAAAGTATGAACGCAGCAAAACAATAGGTAATCAATACGGGGTTTATGATGCTTTAAGCGGTTTCGCCGACATTCATTTTTTTCAGGGAAACTATGACAGTGCTTATTATTTTTATCAGCAAGCCCAACAAATAGCTTTTGCAGAAAAGAACGAAGCATGGGAGTCGGGCATCCTGTTTAATTTTGGTGCTTTGTACAAAGCTATTGAAGATTATACAACTGCTTTGAGCTATTATCGGCAAGCTTTCCAAAAAGATAACCCCTCCAATATAAAATTCCGTATTGACAATGACTGGGATATTTGGGTAAGGATGGAATTTGCAGAATTATTCAGTCTGCAACAACAATATGATTCTGCATGGCATTACTATAATTTGTCTGACACAACCAAAGCCAGTGAAAAAAACCTAAGGGCATATCTGGTGAGCACAGGAGAATTTTATTTATTGCA
>CAIYPC010000570.1 GCA_903927975.1 uncultured Bacteroidota bacterium
CCTTTGAATACATCTCCGGTTTATAAAACAAATCAGGCAGATTGTAATTATTTTTTTAGATAATTCTCTATTTTAAAATCAAAATATTCATCGTTAAATTTCCAGGAATATTCTACGGATGGAGGTATTGTCTCATGTGCAAAACTATCAGACAAAACTGGGTTAAATCCTGCTTTTGTTAAGTCTGTACCTACTCTAAAATTTGCAATCATTTTAGAATTTGTTAAAGCATTTTGCCCTGTATTATCCCTGATCGCAAGCCTTAGAATATATTTATTTGGAAACAAAGGCGCTCTTCTAAAAATGCATGATATTTTGTTTTCTCCTTTTTTTAGTAATGATGGGGCAAAGCCGTCGATCAATCCTGATGCACACGTAAAAAAACCATAATCTTCAATTCCCAAATGAATTTGAAAAAAAGGTCTTTTAATATCTTCGACAGCATTTAGATTAATATGAACGATAACATCATCTCCAAAATCAAAATTTAAATTTTTAGAATTTTTTTGATTAGTTATTTCCACTTTGTTTATAATAATCTTTTCGTCACTATCAAATTTTCCCACGATAAAAGTATTTCCTTCCTGACTGGTACTTTCGTATGACTCAATTACTTTTTTCGTCGCACCAATATCTATCATTTTTCCATTTTGAAGAAGCAATCCTTTTGTGCATAATGTTCTAATTGCACCAATATTGTGGCTTACAAATAAAACAGTTCTTCCGTTCTTATCACTCACTTCTTTCATTTTCCCTAGGCATTTCTTCTGAAATTCAGCATCGCCAACAGCCAGCACTTCGTCTATAATCAAAATTTCAGGCTCCAGATGTGCGGCCACGGCAAAAGCCAGGCGCACATACATCCCGCTGCTGTAGCGCTTAACGGGTGTGTCAATATAGCGCTCCACACCGCTGAAATCAACAATTTCATCAAACTTGTTTTTTATTTCCTGCCTAGTCATACCCAGAATAGCCCCGTTTAAATAGATATTATCACGACCACTCAAATCAGGATGAAAACCAGTGCCAACTTCCAGCAAGCTGGCAACCCTTCCCTTCATTTTTACCGTGCCTGTTGTTGGCGCGGTGGTTTTGGATAATATTTTTAAGAGGGTGGATTTGCCAGCCCCATTACGACCGATAATACCCAAAACCTCACCTTTTTTTACCTCAAAACTTATATCCTGCAGTGCCCATACATAATCACTGTTACCTTTAACAGTCCGATCGTTCGCTTCTCCGATTTTTAGATATGGGTTTTCTTTCCCCCTGATAGAATGCCACCATGCGTTTAAATCATGTGCCAGGCTATTGGTACCTACTTCCCCCAAGCGGTATTGCTTAGAGATGTTTTCAGCTTTAATAATGATGTCGCTCACTTAAAAATAAAAATGGATAATGATAAAAATGGGTTTACGATTGATAAGGAATAAAAAACATTAAACGGTATCCATAAAGGTTTTTTCCACTTTGCTGAAAATCAGAAGGCCTATAAAAAGTGACACGACCATGAAACAGAAACTGTATAAAAGCCCACTCAGATCGGGATTGCCTTTGTGAAACAAAATGTAGCGGAATGCCTCTATTATACTGCTGAGGGGATTCAGGTTTATAATTACTTTGTATTTGCTTTTTGAAAGATATGATAAAGGATAGCCAATGGGGGATACATACATTAGCAGTTGTATAAGAAAAGCCATCAGCACTGTAAAATCACGATATTTTGTAGTTAATGATGAAATGATGATACCTAGCCCAAGCCCAATACCTGCAATCAGCAACACCAACAAAGGCAGCCATAGCCACAGCACACTAATTTGGATTGGAAATCCCTTAACCAGCCGAAACCATACAATCGTTATGAGCAAGAGCATAAATTGAATGCCCAATCGGATAATATTTGACAGAACAACGGAAAGCGGAAGCACCAGGCGAGGAAAATACACCTTGCCAAAAATGCCCGCATTGGCAACAAACGTGTTGGAAGTGCTGGTGAGGCATGATGAAAAATAGTTCCATAAAGCAATGCCGCTCATATAAAACAAAACGGGCGGAATGCCATCTGTGGGGATGTTTGCAATTTTACTGAACAACAATAAAAAAATAGCAGTGGTAAAAAGAGGCTGGATCAAATGCCACAGCGGCCCGAGAATGGTCTGTTTGTACTGGGCAGCAAAATCTCTTTTCACAAAAAGCAACAGCAAGTCTCTATAATGCCACATTTCGGCAAGCTGCAGATTAAAAAGGGAACTGTGTGGTTTTATCACGGTGTCCCAGTTTTCAGTTTCCGCTGCTGTCTTTATTTCACTCATATATTATCTACAATGAATTTTAGTGATTCAGATAAGAATAGGAACATATAGATTACATGGAGAATGGACTTCTAAGTAAACCACCGCTTAAGCCATCTTTTTGTTTGTTTAACTACGGATTGATTTTTTCTTTTTGTAGGCTCTGCCTCAAAATAACCAGACTCAAATCCATAGCTATAACCACTATAATAGCCCCCATAATAGCCACTATAGTACCCTCCTTCAGCTTTCACGTCATTCAATAGCAAAGAAATGGAAGGCAATTTTTTTTCCTGGTAAAGTTCTTCGATAAAACGCAATTGCTTGCGGAAAGTGAAACCTTGACGAACAATATACAGTGTGCAATCAGCAAACCTCCCCAGGTTAATGGCATCGCTTACGAGCCCTACGGGTGCTGTATCCATTATGATTACTTCAAAATGTTCGTGCGCCTCTCTCATTAAATCATTCAGTCTTTTATCGAGCAAAAGCTCAGAAGGGTTGGGGGGAATCGGTCCACATGGAATCACAAATAAATTTTCCATCCCCTCAACAGGTAGAATCAGTTCATTAAACTTGGCCCTTCCTATAATGTAATTGGTAATGCCCATTTTCCTTTTCAGCTCGAGCGAAGAAACTATTTTTGGCTTGCGGATATCAAATTCCATAATCACCGTCTTTTTGCCAGCGAGGGACATAACTGCGCCAATATTAGTGCTGATAAAGGATTTACCTTCCCCACTGAATGAAGAGGTGACCATGATGATTGGCTTTTCCTTTTTTGCAATTATATATTGTAGGTTGCTTCTAATAATTCGAAATTGTTCAGAGATGAACCGACGACTATTCTTTTTCACAACGAGAGCCTGAGAATCGTCAGAATGGCCAATCTCTCCGATAATGGGAGCATGGGTGCGTTTTTCAACGTCCACGCGATTGCCAATCTTATCTCGAAATAATTCAAATAATGCAACAATGGCAATTGGTATCGTGAGGCCAAATATCACATACAAAGAATATATGCTTTTTTTATCGGGGCTTATTGGCTCCCCGGATGCGGATGCTGGTTCTAAAATTTTTGAATTGGAAACTGTGGAAGCTGAAGAGATGGCTGTTTCAAATTTCTTTTGCAAAAGAAATGAATACAAGTCCTCCAGGATTTTCTGCTTTCGCTGGATATTGCTTAACCCAATAGTTTTGCCGGGCAATGATCTCAGCCGGCCATGAAAATCTTCATTTTGTCTGTTCAAGCTACTCTGTGTGACCATATAAGCATTCTTCACACTATTTAGGGCTTCTATCATGTCGTGCCGAACTTTAACCAGGTTATTATTAATGTTACGGATAAGCGGATTATCCGGCGAAGTAGTTTTAAGATTAGCCTCACGGGACATTTGGAGCGTGTTATATTCTGCTACAAGCCTTGAATAAACCGGTTCTTCTACACCGAGGTTGGTAGGAACCTGCATATAAGTGTTTTTATCGGTTTTAATATAATCCAGCAATATATCCGCAATTTTGATTTTCAAGTCCAATTGTTCCAATTGACGGCTTGTTTCTGTAATATTTTGAAAATAGCTGTTGGTTTGTGCTGTTATATCAATTGCATCATTTTTCAACATATAGCCCTTTAAAGATCCTTCCGCACCTCCCAATTCTCTTTGCAATGTATCCAAGGTATAGTCAATAAAATTGAGCGTATTCACAGATATCCGCTGTTTGTCTTCCACAACCAATGAATCATAAACAGCCATTAGAACGTTAAGCACATCTCTGCCAAGGTTAGCGCTCTCACCATTATAAGATAAAGTGAGTATATTGCTCTGCTCATTTGTCTGAACTATTTTCAGGCCTCTCATAATACCCCCAGCAACCTGTGAATCGGGTTGCCAGGTAATGCGGAATATGTTGCTGGTAAAACCACTCGGGTCAATCTCTTTGTTCCGTGTTAGTGTAAATCTATTGCCCCCCATTTCAATAATATCACCAAAAGATGTAGGCTTTTTAGAGGGGCTGATGAGGAATTGATCATTATTGAGCAGGGTCAAAGAAATGCTAAAACCCCGGGAAGAATCTTCTATATGAAGAATGTTCATCTGAAAGGGGCTTGTGGGATATAACAAAGTTGAACGTATCTTCCCCATCCCGTAATAATTAACTTGAAAATCCAAATCCCTGACAACACGACGGATAACCGGGCTTGACAGCAGTATTGGGATCTCATTGCTCAGATTGGGCCCGGACTGGCTATACAATGTAGCAAACTTGTCATCACCTCCCTTCCCAGCAGGATCACTTTTCACAAGTAGGGAAGATTGGACTTTATAAATTGGGGTTGAGTAGCGTATTTTAATATAAGCAAAAATGAGGGAAAGTGCCACACAAATTAGAAGCCATGGCAAATACACGAGGTACTTTAAAATAAACTCTCTCGGGCCCAGGGTCCATGAACTGTCCTGCATGGGAGCATGGCTGTTGCTACCATTTAAATCGGGGTTGGTTATGCCATTTGTTTGTTCAATCATATTAGACAAATCAATAAATCAAACTAGTTGGTTCTCAACAGAGAATAAAGGATTGCCATTAGAGAAATAATTGACGTGGCGATTCCGATATTCCTGGTGGTGAGCTGATCATTTACAACAGATTTTTGTCTCGTTTGCTCTATATATACAATGTCGTTTTGTTGCAAATAAAAATAGGGGGATAACATGACTTCTGGTTTTGTGAGATCCAGCCTAACCCATTCTCTTTTCCCGCCCTGCTCTCTTATCACTAACACATTATCCCTTCGTGCATAATAGGTCAGATCGCCAGCCAATGCAAGCGCCTCCAGCAAATTAATATGCTCGCTTGGTATGCCATAAAGACCGGGCCTCGAAATTTCACCAAGCATAGTAAACCTGTTGTTCAAAAAACGAATATTGTAATATGGGTTAATCAAAAGGCTGTCCTTTAGTTTAGAATCAAGTAATTTTTTAAGTTGCACTCTCGTCATATTTTCAATATGCAAAAGCCCAAGGCCCTGAAATTCAATATTACCATTTTCATCAACCAGATATCCACCTGAGCTGGGTGTGCTCCCTGCAACTGTCTGTGCCCCTTCTGCCCCCCCGCTACCACCAGTGCTTACCAAAGACCCCGTAATCAGGGTTTGATTGTAAATTTTTGTTGCTTCCGGGTTATCACTAAATACGATGATGCTTATCAAATCACCTTTTTGTATAACCGGATCTGTAATCCTTATTTTGCTAAGTGCGGCTGTATCAAATGTTCCCTGCATATAAGTATATGGTCTAGTGGTTCCACATGAAGAAGACATGATTGATATCAATGCAATTGCAGGTAGGAAACCGAAAAAATGTCTTTTAAGCAATAAAGGGAAATTCATTTTCAAAAAATAAAATTATCTGTCAAAACTACTATTTTCAAATTAGAGAAACATTTGATTTATCAACAAAGGCTGTTAACGAATAACCAATACTTTCTATTACCACTTGCACTTTATTTTTAAGCACTTTTACAACAGTGGCTTCCCGATCCATAAAAGCACCTCGTTGAATCCTCACTTTTGTATCTTCCTGAAGGGCGATTGGCTCTGCATGCACATTTTCATATTCGTTCAAAAACTTTTTAATCAACTCTATTTCTTTGTCTTTTACGATTGCAGGCTTGCCAAGCCAATAGACAAAATTTATCACCCCGTTCACCATCCGCACTTTTGTTTGTTCTTCTTCCGAAATTTTTACAAAAACATAAGATTTAAACAATGGCTCTTCAACTATTTTCATCCTGTCGCTCCACTTCTTTCTTACTTTATTCAGCGGACAATAATTTTCAATTTCTTTTTCATCAAGCAATTTATGAATCTTCTTTTCCCAACGGGGCTTTGTATATAGCACATACCATTTCTGTTCACTAGCCATGACCCTATTTTAAAATATTTCTATACTGTACATAGCTTCGCCACCTCAGTCACATTTTTATTTTTTTGTGGCTGACTACATTATTCCTTCTAGCACTATTTCTTCCAACCCGACTAATAAAAAAGGTATAGGGAGTCATTCCTAGAATGATTCCTTATACCCTTTCCTATATAATTTTTTATTGCAATGATGCACCGAATGCTTTTCAAAGGAATTTTTATAGTTATTAAAGGTTCCGGCCCTAATTGAATTGAAAAAATAAACCGAATAATGTTAGCGAAAAAATACATCCCAATCCCGTTTATCGAAGCTGCAAATATAGGTGATTTTGACATGTAAAAAATTTTTGCTGGATGTTGAAAAACAAGCTTTTAACTTTCAAATAAATTGCCCAAACACATACCTTCACATTTGACAAAATTAACTGCATTTTGAAACAGCGATTTTACTCACTCGACGTTTTTCGCGGCGCTACCGTTGCGTTTATGATATTGGTAAATAATCCAGGTAGCTGGGAACATATTTACAGTCCACTTGAACATGCGCCATGGAATGGATGCACACCAACCGATATGGTTTTCCCATTCTTTTTATTTGCTGTTGGCAATGCAATGGCTTTTGCTTTTGCTAATCTGCAAAGCTCTGGAGATGCAGCTTTCCTTAAAAAAATTTTTAAGCGATCCGCACTGATTTTTTTAATCGGGCTTTTTCTGAATTGGTTTCCCTTCGTAAAGTGGAATGAGGGACATTTGGTATTCAAATATTGGGTGAGCCATGAAAATCCGGAAAATGGCATTCGGATTTTAGGTGTGTTGCAACGAATAGCATTGTGTTATCTTTTTGCATCAATTATCATCCACTATTTAAAAATCCGTGCTGCCATTTGGTTCAGCATGATTTTGCTTTTCGGTTACTGGTCACTGTGTTTTTTTCTTGGCAGTTCAACTGATCCATATAGCATGCAAGGATATTTTGGATTGGGGGTGGATAAAGCTGTTCTTGGAATCCCACACATGTATAAAGGCGAAGGTGTTCCATTTGATCCCGAAGGCATCACAAGCACGATAGCTGCGATAGTGCAGGTAATTTATGGCTATTTGGTAGGCTCTTATATTTCAAAAAAAGGAATGAACTATGAAATGCTTGCTCATTTATTTTTTGCAGGTTGCATTCTTTTGTTCGCGGGTTATT
Source organism: uncultured Bacteroidota bacterium (assembly GCA_903927975.1). Classification (GTDB taxonomy): domain Bacteria; phylum Bacteroidota; class Bacteroidia; order Chitinophagales; family Chitinophagaceae; genus Puia. The sequence goes on from CAIYPC010000570.1 coordinate 7,409, forward strand.
GCTGGGATATGTCGTTCCCGCTCAATAAAAAAATATGGACCAGTTCTTTTACAATCTTTACTTCAGGAATGGCAACAATGTTTTTAAGTGTGTTGATTTATCTGATTGAATTCAAAAATTTCCGGGGGGCATGGAGTAAATTTTTTAATTCATTTGGAAAGAACCCGCTTTTCGTTTTCATCTTAAGCGGGCTGACACCAAGGTTGCTTGGTTTAGTAAAATGGCAAACAGGTATCGATGAAAAAGGTGCTATCAAATACGACAGTCCATTGCCCTGGTTCTACGAACATGTGTGCATGCCCGTTTCAAGCAATCTTAAAATAGGGTCTTTATTATATGCACTCATTACGGTTGCTTTCTTCTGGCTTATTTGTTTTTGGCTGGACAAGAAAAAGATATATGTAAAAGTTTAGTATTACTGACATGTCAAAAATTTTATTTTCACTAGAACTCTTAATAAAGGCATCTTCTATCCCTCTCCTCGAGAGCTTACCCCGCTTGGCGGGGAAGCACTAGTTTTGGAACTAACGTCGACGCATATCTAAAAAATATTTTAAGAAATAGAAAATGCTGGGCTAACCCTAAATGCAAAATGGTCAATATTTCAGATTGACCACTCACTATTCACCATTCACAACTCACAACTCACCATTCACCATTCACAACTCACCATTCACCATTCACAATAATATCTAGGCTAAATCACTTTGATCTTCATCGATTGCTATCACCACCACTTTTGAATATTTCACTTCACCTTTATCATTTACTATTTTCACTCTGTAATACACGAATTGTTTATCAGCAACATTTATTTTATCTGAATACCTGAATTTATTGATTGTGTTTGTGCCATCTTCTGGTGTAAAAATTACAGCCACATCAGCATAGTTTATGCCATCATCACTGTGCTGAATAACAAAATGACTGGTAGTAGAATCATTATTTTTCCACTCTAATATTGCTTTGCTGCTAATGTTTGAAAATGTAACTGAAAGATTTTCGCTTTTTGAAGAAATAGCAACCGCAGAGTCTTTTTTGCTTTCTGCTGCAGCGAACGATGCCTGATTTGCAAGTATGCCCGCTATTAGCAAAAATGAAAAATATAATATGGCAATTCTGTTGTTCAAACTTTTAATGACATTTTTTAAATTCGTTTTCATAGAGGTTTATTTGATTGCAATAGGATAATCTATTTGCCTGCCAAATTTCAAATAAATGATTATAAGCATATTAAACTTCGACTGTTATTATCGATTTTCCCAAAATGAACTTAACAAAGAGATTTTTGGGAGAATTTCAATTCCTAGAAGCTTTTTAAACCCGATTTTTACAAATTCCTTAGGCAGAAATCTTAGATAGTTGCAATCAGTCGCGTCGCAAAGACGTGCAATCCTCCAATTAAAAACAAAAAATATGATTTCGGAGAGCTGCCAATTACTCGGGTCGGCATTGCAAGGCTCTGCGAAGCAATCTGCTTTATGAATTTCAATATGATCAAGTTTGCAAGATCAGACTGCTTCGTTACTCCCAAGGACATTCAATTTTCCAATTAAAGACAGAAAATATGATTTTCGGAGAGCAGCCAAGTACTCGATCAACAATGACGTACAGTCCCCAAACTAAATATATAAGCTGCAATCAATTGTTCATTGTGATAAGTGGTGAAACGGTTGTTGGTTAAGAATGCGAACTTGAGAGACTAAAAATCACCACATATCTAATCTTTTATCCCGCCAAAAATTTCTACAATTCACTGCTTTGGGGTCATCGGCATTTTTGTTAAATACATTTGGACTGTCTGCTCAAACACAGCAGGAAAAGCCACCTCCACTTAAACAAGACTTAGTAAAAGAGTTTGTTATTGCCGGGCATGGCAATCTTGAAAAAACAAAAACGCTTCTTGCGCTTGAGCCTGGTTTATTAAATGCATGTTGGGATTGGGGTGGTGGAGACTTTGAAACAGCCATAGAAGGTGCGGGCCATATCGGGAGTAAAGAAGTTGCTAATTATCTCTTAAGTCAGGGCGCAAGAATGAATATTTTTTGTGCTACAATGCTGGGAAGACTTGATGTGGTAAAAGCAATCCTTCTAATCAATCCTGATCTGAAAAATTCAAAAGGACCGCATGGGCTTCAATTAATACATCATGCAACCAAAGGCGGGGATGGTGCGAAAGAAGTTTTAGAATATTTACAATCAATCGGAGCTAAATAATTTTTGAATTAACTTCCTGATGCGGGGATAGTCCGAAGGACTTAAATATTAATCCGTGTGCCCTCGGTTTCAATTATGCTTTCTGCCATTAATGATAGTCGAAGGGCTTAGATATAACGACTCACTATCTTTCAATCATACTTCCTGATGCGGGGATAGTCCGAAGGACTTAAATATGAATAACCCCGGGTGCAACCCGGTGGATAGGATAATTAAATCATTCACAACCCTGCAAGGGTTGAATATTCATGATGACCAACGTTGATGTATAACCTAGAATAAAATCCTATTTCCAGCCCCCACCCAAACTTCTATATAAGTTAACCATTGCAGTTAATTGTTGCAATTTATCATTGATACTGCTAAGCTGGGCTGCCAGCAGGTTTTGCTCAGACGTAAGCACATCTGTGTAATTGGTGGCGGAAGAATATTCAAGCAACTGTTTTGTATAATCAACAGATTTTTCGAGAAATGAAATTTGTTGTCCACGTAGCAATTGTTTGTCCACTGCAGCCTGATAGCTATACAATGCATTTGATACTTCCTGTCCGGCAACAAGAATTGTTTTCTTAAAAGTGATCAGGTATTCTTCCTGATTTGCCTGCGCCACAGCAAGACGTTGTTTATTGATTCCCTGATCAAAAATGGGTTGCAATAATCCACCAGTGATATTTGCAAAAAAACTAACCGGATCAAATAATTGTTTTAAAGAAGTAGCCGAAAAACCTGTTGATCCAGTTATGGTGAATGTTGGATAAAAATAAGTTCTTGCCACATTCACCAATTCAAATGAATTGCGCAATTGAAATTCTGCTTGCTGCACATCGGGGCGGTTCGCTAATAATTGCGCAGGAACACCAACTGCAAGATTTGTTATAATATTTTGTTGCTGCAATGTGTTCCTAAAAATAGTATCCGGATTTTTTCCCAATAAAATACTCAATATGTTTTCAGTCTCGCGAATATTTTGTTTCAGATCCGGAATAGTAATCTCTACTGAATATCGGTTGGCTTCGCTTTGCACAACTGCAGCTCCTGTAACAACATTGCTTTCTTTCAATATTTTTATCGTCTCCACTTCTTTCTTTCTGTTCTCAACTGTTTTTTCTGTCACGCGCAGTTGCTCGTCATACGACAACAGCAAATAATAATTCGTGGCAATATCAGAAACCAATTGTGTTTGCACGGCTCTTTTATATGCATCACTTTGCAATAACGATGCAAGTGCAGCTCTTTTCGCGCTGCTCAATTTGCCCCACATGTCTGCTTCCCAACTGGTAACCACATCTAGCAAATAAGCCTCCGGAAAACCAAACTGTGTGGATGGCACTCTTTGATAAGTAGCTGTTGCATTTGCATCAACACTAGGCAATAATGCAAGTTTGCGCTGTTTAAAATTAGCGGTGGCCGTTTTCATTCTTGCAACTGCCACTTTAAGATCAAGATTATTATTGATGCCTTCCTGAACAAGAGATTGAAGCAATGTATCGCTGAATATTTGCTTCCATGAAATGTTGGCGATGTTCGTCGTGTCGTTATTGGAAGAGTCTCTATATAATTTATTGTTCACGGCATCAGTAGGCTGCTTGTATTGTTGTGTTACTTTGCATGAACTGATCGTAATAATAATTGCAATAAATATGGTTGCCCATTTATAGTTTTCCCATGCTTTTCTTTTCATCATTATCAGCTTTCCCTTTAATTAGATTTAGTTATTATCAGATCATCATTCTCATCATATTTGTTAGCGCGGATTTTTTCCTGCAAAGATTGAAAGATGATGAACAAGCCGGGTATCACAAAAACACCAAGCACTGTTCCTATCAGCATCCCACCAATGGCACCAGTGCCAATAGATCTGTTTCCATAAGCACCCGCACCAGTTGCAAACATCAATGGCATCAATCCAAAAACAAATGCAAAGGACGTCATCAATATCGGACGCAAGCGAGCCTTCGCGCCCTCAGTAGCAGAATCAATCAGGCTCATCCCTTTTCGTCTTCTTTCCAATGCAAACTCAACAATCAATATTGCATTCTTTGCCAACAAGCCAATGAGCATGATCAGCGAGATCTGCATATAAATATTATTGCCGATGCCAAACATTCTTGCAAATATGTACACTCCGGATAAACCTACAGGCATTGATAAAAGCACAGCAAGTGGCAACAAATAACTTTCATATTGTGCACTTAACAAAAGATAAACAAACACCAAGCTCAGCAAAAAGATGAAGATGGATTGCGTGCCGCTTTTCTGTTCTTCTCTGCTGATGCCTGAATATTCATAACCATAACCCGGCGGCAATGTTTTTTCAGCGATTTCCTTAATCGCCACCAATGCTTCACCCGAGCTAAAATTGGGATTTTGCGTTCCACTCACAGAAATGGAAGTGAACATATTGAAACGGGTGATGCTCTGTGGGCCATACACACGTTTCAGATTAATGAATTCTAAAATCGGTGCCATTTTATTATTCGCCGATCTCACATACACTTTATTCAGCCCTTCTAAATTAGCGCGGTAATTTGTATCAGCCTGTATCATCACGCGATATTGCTTTCCATACTTATTAAAATTGGAAGCATAAAAACCACCATAATAAAATTGCATGGTATTTAAAATATCATTCACGCTAATGCCTGCATCTTTTACTTTAGCAACATTCACGCTCATCTCATATTGCGGAAAGCCTGGATCGAATGATGTTGTTGCATATTGAATTTCCTTTCGTTTATTCAGCTCCGCTAAAAACTTTTTCGCCACTGCATAAAAATCTGCGATATCATGGCCTCCTTTATCCTGCAACTGAAATGAAAACCCGCCTGTTCCATCGAAACCTGAAATGGTTGGAAGCGACATAGGAAAAATAGAAGCTTCGCGAACGCCCGCCAATTTTTTATTAAGCATTTTAATCACATCCAGATTACTCACTCCTTTTCGTTTGTCCCAATGCTTCAGGTTAAGAAAAACGATACCGTAATTGCTTCCGTCGCCAGCTAAAAAATTGAACCCTACCACACGAAATACATGCTCTACCTGAGGAATGCTTTGTGCACTGTCGCTCACCTGTTTCACGATGGCATCAGTTCGTTCCATAGAAGATGCAGCAGGAAGGCTGACTGAAACAAAAATAGTTCCCATGTCTTCATCAGGCACAAAACTTGAAGGCGTTGTTTTCATCAAAAAAACAAATAACCCTGTAAATATTGCAGCCGACCCCAGCATGATCCATTTCTTCAATGAAAGAAATCGGATACTACGTGTGTACTTAGCGGTTAGTGAATCATAAGCTGCATTAAAACCTGCGCCAAATTTTTGCAGAAAATTCCTTTTTTCGTGGGCTGTATGTTTGGGTGGCCTTAAAAATAAAGCAGCAAGCGCTGGGCAAAGCGTTAATGCATTGATGGCTGAAATGCCAATGGCCACTGCAAGCGTTACACCAAACTGCTTATAAAAAACACCTGTTGATCCCCCAACAAAAGTAACGGGGATGAACACTGCCGCCATGATGAGCGTGATCGATAAAATAGCTCCCGTTATTTCCTGCATCGCATCAATAGCTGCTTTGCGCGGCGATTGATAGCCATGCTCCAACTTGGCATGCACAGCTTCAACTACAACTATTGCATCATCAACCACAATACCGATGGCAAGCACCAATGCGAATAAAGTAAGCAGGTTAATGCTATAGCCAAATATGTATAAAAAGAAGAAAGTTCCGGTGATGCACACAGGAACAGAAATGCCGTGAATGATGGTTGAACGTATGTCCTGCAGAAAAAGAAAGATCACTAAAAATACCAGGGCAAAACATTCCAGCAGCGTTGTCATCACCTTTTCTATAGAAGCGCTTAAAAAACGGTTGATGTCAACAACAATATCATAATGAATCCCGTCAGGAAAAGATTTGCTTGCTTCTTCCATAGCCTGCTTCGACATGTTAATCACATCTCTTGCATTGGAGCCGGGTGTTTGATTGATGGCAATACCGGTGGCAGGGTATCCGTTATATGAGTCGGTGAACGAGTAAGAAAGCGCACCAATCTCTACTCTTGCAATATCTCTTAGGTGCAACAACTGCCCGTTGCTTTTTGCTTTGATGATGATGTTTTCAAACTGAGTTACTGTTTGCAACTTGCCTGTGTATGTAATAACATATTGAAAGCTCTGGTCTCCATTCTCACCAAATTTTCCCGGCGCTGCATCCATATTCTGTTCACTCAATGCAGCCGATACATCATCTGGCGTAAGCCCATATACAGACATCGCATCAGGCTTCAGCCAAATACGCATGGAATAATCACGCGAACCAAAACTGCTTGCACTTCCTACGCCTGGCACTCTTTTTATTTGCGGCAGCACATTGATGTTTGTGTAGTTCTGCAGAAAAGTCTGATCGTACGCAGGCTTATCGCTGTATAATGCAAATATTAGCACCCTGCTGCTTTGCTGCTTCCTAACGGTGACACCTACCTTAACAACATCCTGCGGCAATTGGCTGGTGGCGCTCGCTACTAGGTTCTGCACGTTCACTGCATCTTTATCGGGATCCGTGCCCACCTGAAAATAAACCTGTATGGATGCGCTGCCATCATTGGCAGCAGATGAGGTCATGTATGTCATTCCCTCAACACCATTAATCGCTTCTTCCAAAGGCACTATCACATTTCTCAGCACCACCTCTGCATTTGCACCAGTATAGCTTGCTGATACCTGCACGGTAGGTGGTGCGATGTTTGGATATTGTTCAATAGGAAGTTTGATCAACCCGAGCACACCGAGCAAAACAATAATCACAGAAATAACCGTGCTCAGTACAGGTCTTTTTATAAATGTCTTGATCATTTTTATTGAATGATTAGTTGAGGTCTTTATAAACTGAATCAGCATTTGCCTGTTTCGGGATAATCTGCGTATTGTCTCCCAAACCGATTAGCCCCTCTAAAACTACTGTCTCGCCTGCCTTTAGCCCACCCGTTACTATAAAAAACTTTCCATTGTCAGAAGGAGTGGCTTTGATAGCAATGCTTGAAACCTTATTGTCCTTACCAAGAATATACACGAGCCTTTTATCTTGTAGCTCATAAGTAGCACTTTGTGGAATTATCAAAGATGTATCAATGGTAGTTGGTATTCTCACCGTGGCACTTGCACCACTTCTTATAATGCCCGATGGGTTTGAATAGATTGCTTTGAAAGTGGCAGTGCCGGTTTCGGTAGATATAAGTCCGCTGGCCATTTCTACTTTACCCTTTTCAGGGTATAGGGTTCCATCTGCAAGAAGCAGCGATGCGGGCTGCATGTTGTTCACTTTTTCATTAATCGTTTTACCCGGCGTGTTTGCAAAATATTGAAGCAATTGTTTTTCATTAAGCGAATAATACGCATATACATTGGCGATATTCGAGAGCATAGTTAAAGGAGATACAGTTGAGCTATTGATCAATGCGCCCACTTTGTAAGGAATGGTTCCGATAACACCATCTGCAGGGCTTCTCAAAATCGTGTAGCCCGAATTGGTTTGTGCATTTACCAGAGTAGCTTTTGCCTGTGCAAGCGAAGCCTCTTTTGCTTTCAAGCTGTACTGCGCAGATTCAAGCTCATACTTACTCACGATTTCTTTTTCTACCAATGGCTTCACTTTTGCAATCTGCATCTTGGCTGCATCAACATCTGCTTCTGCACTTTTAATGCTGGCCGATGCCGTGATCACTTCCTGTTCATATTGCGGGTTGCTGAGGCGAAAAAGCAATTGCCCCTTTTTTACTTGAGCACCTTCCTGCACATAAATGGCGTCTATATAACCATCAATCTTTGGTCTTATCTCAATGATTTGCTGTCCTTGGATCGTTGCGGGAAAATCTACATTTACTTTAGCTTTTCTTGGACTAAGCGTGAGCACTTTAAAATCTTTTACTTCTTGTTGCCCATTATTGCCGGAAGCCTTCTTTTCATCATTGCTTCCACAAGCAAATAATAGAAGGCAAGAGAATGCGATGAAGGCATGAGGAATGAATTTTGGTTTCAGTTTCACTATAATGATTTGATTGAAAAATAATAATCGGTTAGAAAATCTGATAAAAAAATGAATAGGATCAAAAATACGATTTGGAGAAATAAAATCGCTGAAAGGGTTAACCTAAATGCCGATTACTTGATAGGCGGCATTATATTTAATGCAATGGCTATGGTCAGGTTCATTCCTTTTTTAAGACAATCTAAGGTTGGGATAAAGCATGGCAAAGGCATGGATAAAGCATGGATAGTGCATGGGAAAGGTTCAAAAAGATTCCAACAGCACATCGTTTGCAAACGATTCTAAGCTATCTTATTTTAATATTGGGTAAGCAGTGTTAAAATGCAAAATCAACTGTGCCGATTGACGAAGAATGTATTAACTTAGGGTTGATTAAAACTTGATGATTATGCCAGTGCAGTTTAAAATCAGCATAACAAAAGAAGTCCTCAGACTGAGTAGATTTTGCTCTTCCAATGAATTCAAAGTGAGTGGAGAAAATTGTGCCATCAAGTATGCTCTTAATGATTTATTTCCTGATGCACACATTTCCGGCGATTACATTTATCCGTATGGCTTCCACGAAGAGACTGATTTAAAAATAGAGTTGCCGAAGATTGCGAAAGATTTTATCAGAGTTTTTGATTCACTATCAAAAATGCCAAACGTAAGGCTGCGCCTTCCTGAATTTGAATTTGATATTTTAATTTCAGATGAGATTATTTCTCAAATCAATATTGATAATCTGAGATCGACAATCGAGGGAAATAAAAATCATTTTTTGCCCGATGAATCCACTCCTGTTTTTACAGAGTCCCCGTATGTTGGATTCCCCATGGTATGCCTGTGATGTCCGTGCCTACCGAAATGAGCATGATGGATATGCTCCATAAACACTACAATAAAAATCAGGAAAATAACGAAGCCCATAATTTTATTGAAAAAGGCAAAAAATTTATCCATGGTTATTAATTTGAAAGCTCAATCTAATATCCATTTCTGATGAAATACTGAACTTATAAAACCATCTCTATTTGTATCTGATTAATTGGTGAATGGGTTTCGCTTGTACAGTTCTCACTGATCCCAAAAAAATCTGCTACGGTCAGACCTGAATCTTTTTCCAAAAATCTCTCATCGTTTGGCAAATAAAAAAAGCTGACCTCATTACAAGGCCAGCTTTTCATGCCGTATAAAAATGAGCCCAGTGTTATACCAGGTCAAAACGATCTAGATCCATCACCTTGCTCCAGGCTGTCACAAAATCCTGCACGAACTTTTCCTTTGAGTCCTCGCATGCATACACTTCAGCGAGAGCACGCAGCTCCGAGTTAGAACCGAAGATAAGGTCAACGCGGGTAGCAGACCATTTAGGTTCATCAGTTGCTCTGTCGCTTCCTATGAAAACATTCTGTGCATCTGTAGTGCCTTTCCAGGTCGTGCCAAGGTCAAGCAAGTTCACAAAGTAATCGTTCGTGAGCGCATCAGTACGTTTTGTGAAGCAGCCATGCTTTGCGCCATTGTAGTTTGTGCCCAGAACGCGCATGCCACCAATAAGCGCTGTCAACTCAGGTGCGGTCAGTGTCAATAATTGAGCTTTGTCGATTAAGAGTTCCTCAGCGGATGCTGTATGCTTTGCTTTCAAGTAATTGCGGAAACCGTCAGCAGCTGGCTCGAGCACAGCAAATGATTCCACATCGGTCTGCTCTTGCGACGCATCTGTCCGACCAGATGTAAAAGATACTTTGACATCGTGTCCGGCATTCTTTGCGGCTTTTTCAATTGCTGCAGTTCCACCCAGAACTATTAAGTCGGCAATAGAAACCATTTTTCCGCCCGCTTGAGCATTGTTGAATTCTTTTTGGATGCCTTCCAGCGTTTTCAGAACATTAGCGAGCTGAACTGGATTGTTTACCTCCCAATCCTTTTGCGGTGCCAGGCGTATGCGAACGCCGTTTGCGCCGCCACGCTTATCAGAGCCGCGGAATGTTGATGCTGACGCCCATGCGGTCGATACCAGTTGAGATATAGTCAACCCAGATCCAAGGATCTTCTCTTTGAGAGCATCTATGTCTTTATCGTTAATGAGTTCGTGGGTAGATTTTGGAAGTGGGTCTTGCCAGATAAGTTCTTCTTTAGGCACTTCTGGACCAAGATATCGTGCTAATGGCCCCATATCACGATGCGTCAGCTTGAACCAGGCACGAGCAAACGCGTCCGCAAATGCATCGGGGTTTTCGAGAAAGTGTCTTGAAATCTTCTCGTAAATAGGATCTGTTCTGAGTGCAATATCAGTCGTGAGCATAAAAGGAGCATGGCGCTTGGAAGCATCATGAGCATCCGGAACAGCGCCTGCACCTGCGCCATCTTTCGGCTTCCATTGATTGGCACCTGCTGGGCTCTTGGTCAGTTCCCACTCGAACCCAAACAGGTTTTCGAAATAATTGTTGCTCCATTTGGTTGGTGTCGTTGTCCAAGCGCCTTCCAAGCCGCTGGTTATTGTATCACCACCGTGCCCTTTTCCGAATGAGTTCTTCCAACCGAGGCTTTGTTCTTCGATAGGTGCTCCGGCTGGTTCGCGACCAACGTATTTGCTAGGGTCGGCAGCGCCATGTGTTTTGCCGAAGCTGTGACCACCGGCTATAAGCGCTACTGTTTCTTCATCGTTCATTGCCATCCTGCCAAAGGTCTCGCGGATGTCGCGTGCTGAAGCCATTGGATCGGGTTTCCCATTAGGGCCTTCGGGGTTCACGTAAATGAGCCCCATCTGCACAGCACCGAGCGGGTTCTCCAACTCACGGTCGCCGGTATATCGCTTATCACCCAGCCATTCTGTCTCAGAACCCCAGTAAATATCTTCTGACGGTTCCCACACATCTGCACGTCCCCCAGCAAAGCCAAAGGTTTTGAAGCCCATTGATTCAAGGGCGCAGTTGCCCGTGAGAATCATTAAGTCTGCCCAAGAAATTTTCTTGCCATATTTCTGTTTGATAGGCCAGAGGAGCAAACGAGCCTTGTCGAGGTTCGCATTATCTGGCCAGCTGTTTAGTGGTGCAAACCGCTGTGTACCGAAGCCAGCGCCACCGCGACCGTCAGAGATGCGATAGGTTCCAGCTGAATGCCAGGCCATTCTGATAAAGAACGGTCCATAGTGACCATAATCTGCAGGCCACCAGCTTTGTGATGTGGTCATCAACTCGAAGATGTCCTTTTTCAGAGCATCAAAATCAATTGATTTGAATGCTATTGCGTAATCGAATCCCTTTCCCATTGGGTCAGAGAGCTCGGAGTGCTGCCGAAGAACGTTCAGCTTTAATTGATTGGGCCACCATTCGCGGTTGGATGTACCATTGCCAGCGCTTCTTTTTAGGGCACCGCCATGGAACGGGCATTGGGCCTGATCCTTATCATTTACATGGGATAATATCGATCCGTCAGGATGTGCAAGCTTTTCCATTTTTTGGTTGATTGGTTGTTAGTAAAAATTATTACACCTCAATGCTACGATAAGAATACTGATAAATCTAATTGATTATCTTTATAAAGATATAATCAAAATCTATGACGCTTACCCAACTCGAATATGTTGTGGCGCTTGATACCCATCGGCATTTCGTATCGGCCTCCGAAAAGTGCTTTGTGACCCAACCTACGCTCAGCATGCAAATCCAAAAACTAGAGGAAGAGCTGGGCGTTAAGATCTTCGATCGCACGAAACAACCTGTCATCCCTACCGAAACTGGCATAAGTATTATAGCACAAGCACGGGTGATCCTCCACGAAGCGGGCATGATCCATCAGCTTGTAAGCGACCAGAACGACAGCATGCAAGGGGAACTTCGCGTAGGGGTCATCCCAACGCTTGCGCCTTATCTATTGCCCCCGCTCTTTATGCACATACGGCAAAAGTACCCGCAGGTAAACATTATCATCAAGGAAACCATCACCAAAACCAAGCCCATCACCAAAGCCAAGCCCATCACCAAGTCCAGCACCATCACCAAAACCAAGCCCATCACCAAAACCAAGCCCATCACCAAAGCCAAGCCCATCACCAAAGCCAAGCCCATCACCATCACCAAGCCCATCACCAGCAACAGTTCCTGGAGCACCAACTAATATAATAGGTAGGCCGGGCGATAAGAAAGCAACTATTGATTTTACAGCACCTAATGATGGAGGTTCACCAATTACAAATTATGAATATTCAACAGATGATGGAACAAATTATATAAATTTATCACCCGTTGATAATAAATCACCAATTAATATAACAACACAATCAAAAGATGGTACATCTCTTTTAGCCAATGGAACAGCATATACTATTAAAATAAAAGCAGTGAATAGTGCTGGTGCTGGTGCGGCTTCTACTAGTGTTACTGTTACACCAGCAACAGTTCCTGGACCACCAACCATTGGAACAGCTACAATTACTGATCTGGCAAGCAGAATATATGATATTAACTTTACAGCACCTATTGATAATGGAAGTTCAGCTATTACTTCTTATAAAGCAACAGGAACACCAACTATACTTGGACATTCTACCGCAATCGGCACAGGAACTCGTAGTCCTATAAGCATAACTTTGGGAAAAGGCATTACTTATAATATTACAGTAACAGCTACAAATAGCATAGGGACATCTCCTCCATCAGCCTCTACTACTGTAACAACATCTGCTAGTGGTGGTAGCAAGAAAACACGTAATAAACGAGAAAGAAGTGCATTCAAGAAAACAAGAAAACATAAATAGTTAAGCATCCCGAGTAGATTTCTATAATATAAAATATGTTCACATCATTTAGTAAA
>CAIYPC010000571.1 GCA_903927975.1 uncultured Bacteroidota bacterium
AGTTCATAGTTGATGGTTAATAGTTCATAGCCGATGATCTCATCATAAAAATCAGATCTTGAAATTGCAGCATCTGCTTCATTTCATAATTTAACAACAAACGCAAACTATGAACCATGAAATTTTTGCTTGTCTTTGTGCCTATTGTTAACCAAACAAGCTTTTCAAGCATTATTAAGCCAATTCATCAAAAAAATATTTTATTGAATTTTCTACAAAAAAAGGAAGCGTAAAAATGAAAAAAATCAAATAAAAAATTCAGAAAAAAATCATCAGAAAAAAATCAGTAATAATGATTCTTCTGAAACACAGTGTTCATCAGTGTTTCAGAAGAATGAAAAAAATGAAGATGAAATAAAATCAGAAAATGATTTTTATTTTTATTGTGAAAAATTTTAATGAAGCGGAGTATAACCCGTCCTTTTCCACACGCTAAAAAAAAATGTGAATAAAATTTTTGTAAATATTTTTTTAGTTAGAGAAAATTATTTTTAATATTGTGTAGGGAAATTTATTTCCTAGTACTTACTAACCCATCCATATATTAAAAAGTCCCGCAATTGCGGGATTTTTTATTTTTTACAAGTGATAAAAAAGAAGCTCATAACAGACAAAAGCACATCAGAAAGTGAAAAGCCGAAAGGCTATCAATATTTCATTGTGCACAAACCTTTCAACGTGCTTTCGCAATTCACCTCACAGGAAGGAAAGAAAACATTGAAAGATATTTTTGATGTTCCCATTGATGTTTACTCTATCGGCAGACTGGACTATGATAGTGAGGGATTATTGATTCTTACTAATGATAAAGAACTGAACAATCAATTGCTCAATCCGAAATTTGAGCACGAGCGTGAATATTGGGCACAGGTGGAAGGAGAAGCCGATCAGTTTTCAATTCACAGTTTGCAGTTGGGCGTTGACATTTCTGTTGATGGGAAAACTTACCGCACCAAAAAATGCACGGCAGAAAAATTTCTAAGTGAGCCGAAAGTTGCAGAAAGATACCCGCCGATAAGATTTAGAAAAAATATACCAACCAGCTGGATCCGGTTGATATTAAAAGAAGGCAAAAACCGCCAAGCAAGAAAAATGTGCGCAGCAGTTGGCTTTCCTGTTTTACGTTTAATAAGATATCGAATTGAAAAAATTTCCATTGAAGGATTGCACCCCGGCGAAATGCGACAGACGAACAAAGAAGAAATTTATAGACTGCTTGAGATCAGTTCGTAGTTAAGAGTTCTGAGTTCATAGTTAGAGACCTCGACTTCAAACATAAACTCTGAACTATCAACTTTGAACTCCGAACTCCAGACTCCGAACTCTCCACTCCGAACTATTCCTTATCTTTCCATGCTAAAACATTTTCCATGTTGAAATCAATGACAGGCTTTGGTCGCGCAGAACAATCAGTTGGTGGCAAAACATTTTTGGTCGATATAAAATCTTTGAACGGAAAACAGTTCGAGCTGCAATTGAAGCTGCCCGGATTTTTAAAACCATTCGAGTTCCAGATCCGAAAATTGATTTCAGAAAAATTAGGTCGCGGTTCGTTGGATTGTACAATCAGCCTTAAACAAACAGGCAATGCAAAACCTGTTAGCATTAATACCGATCTCGCAAAAGCATATCATAAAGCATTGGCAGAATTATCCGCAGAGCTGAATCTTGATCCATCAAACATCCTCAGCACGCTGGTGAAATTGCCTGAAGTGATCACACCAACAAGCGATACATTATCTGATGAAGAATGGGTAGAATTTCAAAAAGTAATTCTTTTAGCCATCGATGATCTGAACATGCATAGACTCAATGAAGGAAAATCTCTTGAACAGGATTTGATGCTGCGCATTAATAATATCTTAAAGCAACAGGAAGAAGTGGACAGGCTCGAACCACTTCGCCAGATAAAAATAAAAGAAGGCTTGAAGAAAATGCTGGAAGAAAATGTGGGCAAAGAAAATTATGATCAGAACCGTCTCGAGCAAGAGATAATATATTATATAGAAAAAATCGACATCAGCGAAGAGCAAGTGCGATTGAAAAACCATTGCGATTATTTCAAATCAATTCTTCAAGAGCAGGACGACAGCAAAGGAAAAAAACTTTCATTCATATTGCAGGAAATTGGAAGGGAAATCAACACCACTGGTTCCAAGGCTTACGATTCAACCATTCAAAAAGCCGTTGTGCTGATGAAAGACGAATTGGAAAAAGCAAAAGAGCAGATATTGAATGTGCTATAAAAGTGGTAAGTAATAAGAAGTAAGTTTTAAGTTGAGGCTGTTAATTAGCCGCACCTTATTTTTGTAAAAAAATTGCATTGAAAAAGCATTCATCATTTCTTGGTTCTTTGTCTCTTACCTCTTGTATTTTATTCCTTACCACTTATTACCTATCACTCAGTTCCTGTATTCCCACTATTGACGTTTTTGAAAAGGACGTTGCTATTCCTCAACAGCAATGGCAGGCAAGTTTTCAGCCGCAAGTAACATTCACCATCACCGACACAACTGCCAGCTATGATGTTTCTCTGGTGGTTCGCCACACCGATGCTTACAATTATAATAATATCTGGATAAAAGCTACAGTGCAGCAGCCCGGCGATTCAATGAGTCACAGCCAGCGATACAATCTCATTCTTGCAACCAATGAAAAAGGTTGGTTCGGTAGTGCAATGGATGATATTTATGAGCATCGTGTTTTGATTCAGCCACAAACAAAATTTAAAAAAGTCGGCGATTATCATTTCACGCTTGAACAAGTGATGCGCGAAGATCCGTTGCTTCACGTCCTAAATGTGGGAGTGAGGGTGGAGAAATCAAAATAAATGTGAAAAATTGAAAATGGCTCAATGTAAAAATTGTCAATGACTGAATAGGGTTTTTATAATTGGTTGCAGCTTTTGATTTTGGTTTTTTCTTTTTTGAACCGAGCGATGATGGTACTACTATTTAGCAGCCTTCCCGCCGCGGCGGGCTCTTGTACTGTAGAATCTATATTGAGCACCTTATAAAATTCAGCCTTCACTATCTTCGAAATAAAATTTCAGTTGAAAAAGATAACTCAGGTAAAATTTGTTGTATTCGTTTACTGGTTCCTGCTGATATATATTATTGTTGCACTCGTTTACTGGTTCATCGCATTGGAGCAACAGAACATGCAGATGATGAATTATAAAATGCAGGAGCTAAAGCATGATGATATTCATCTCATAGAAAAAGCAGAGCGCATCACTTCTAAAGCAAACCGAAAAACGGCACAATACGTTGGCGAAGGCAGCACGTTTTTATTATTGATCATAATAGGAGCCGTATTCCTTTATCGCGCCGTCCGCCGTCAGTTCAGGATGCAACAGCAACAGCAAAATTTTATGATGGCAGTTACACATGAATTAAAAACGCCCATCGCTGTCGCAAAATTGAATCTCGAAACTTTACAGCGATATAATTTGGATGAAGAAAAACGAAAAAAAATGATCAGCTCTGCATTGCAGGAAACAAATCGGTTGAACACACTTGCGAGCAATATCCTCGTTTCATCTCAACTTGATGGCGGCAATTATAATCTTGCAAAAGAAGAGATTGATTTTTCTGTGTTTCTTCAAAATATTGCAAACGATTACCAAAACCGTTTCCCTGAAAAAAAATGGCAGTCTGATATACACACAGATATTTTTATTAAAGGCGATGAATTGCTTTTGCAAATGCTCATCAATAATATTATTGAGAATGCGATTAAGTATTCACCAAAAAATTCTCTTATCGTCATCGAACTAAAAAAAGAAGGCAATCATATTTTACTGAAAGTGAAAGATGAAGGCTTTGGTATTTCTAATGATGAAAAGAAAAAAATATTTGAAAAGTTTTATCGTGTCGGGAATGAATCAACACGTACTGCGCAAGGCACGGGGCTTGGTTTATATTTGTGCCGCAAAATTGCCAAAGATCATTCAGCACAAATCATCGTTACCGACAATTCACCAACAGGAAGTATTTTTACAGTAAGGTTTTAACTTCTTCCTCTCCCTTGGAGAGGGTTGGGGTGAGGTCTAACAAATAAAACATGAGCATCGAAAAAAAAATATCCATTCTTTTAGTTGAAGACGAAGAGAACCTTCACGAAGCGTTGAAGCTAAATCTTGAACTGGAAGGTTATGAAGTGACATCAGCATTTGATGGCGGGCAAGCTTTAAAAGCCATTGAACAGGAATATTTCAACCTGATTATTCTGGATGTGATGTTACCTGGCATTGATGGCATCAGCATTACAGAAACAGTGCGTGTGCAGAATAATGATGTGCCGATATTAATGCTCAGCGCAAAAAACACCAGTGCAGATCGTGTGCTTGGTTTGAAAAAAGGTGCTGATGATTATCTCACCAAACCTTTCAACCTCGAAGAATTATTATTGCGCATTCAAAAGCTGGTAGAAAAAAATAAAAAGATAGAAGCAAAAAGTTTTATTGGCGACAAATATTCATTCGGCAAAAACCAAATCGATTTCAAAGCACAGGAAGCGGTGAATAAAAAAGGCAAGCTTATCGAGCTTAGCAAAAAAGAAACGATGCTGCTGAAATTATTAATCGAAAATAAAAATGAAGTAGTAACCAGGGAAAAAATTTTACAAGCTGTTTGGGGCTATAATGTTTATCCAACCACGCGAACCATCGATAATTTCATTCTCAACTTTCGCAAATATTTTGAAGAGGACAGTCGCAACCCGAAATATTTCCATTCGGTGAGGGGTGTGGGATATAAGTATAGTGAGTGAGGGGAGACCGAAAGTCGGGAAGTCAGTAAAGACGGAAAGAGTCATGCACTAATTTCTGGCTTTCGGACTTTACTGACTTCCTATCTTTTCCAACTTCTTCTAAACTTCATTGATATACTTAATAACATGCTCTGCATCGCGAAGCATATTTTCCATGTCTGTAGGATTATAATCAGGAGTATATAAATTCATTTCGCAATGGCTCAACATATTTTGCAACTGATAAATTGCATCATCATCCCAACCTTTCGTTTTCAACTGCAATCCGATTTTGTATTTATTCAAATCGCTTGCTGGCAAATTGAGTTTATTGGAAAGCGCTTCCCACAATGCATGGTTCAGTTCGGCATAAAAACCGTGATGATCACCATTATTGAACAATCGCTTTGCTCGTAATAGTGGATCAATAACTTCCGCAGTTTGTATCACAGGAATTTCTAATTCTTTTTTCTTTTGTTCTAAAGCGGTAGCAGCTTGTCTTTCTACATCTTCTTTTTTTAATGATTTGATATTATGTCTCCATAAATAAATAGCCAAAACTGAAAGTATCAACGCAGTAAAAATCCATTCCAAATGTTGAACGATAAAAGCTTTTACATTTTCAAAAACACTTTTGCCCGATTCTACCGACAAAATATTTTTTAATAGCGCAGAGGGCGATTGCTTTTTTGCAGCAGACGCATCAAAATGAATTGAATCGCTCTGCAAAGTCTTGTATGAATTGGTAGCAGGATCAAAATAAGAAAAACTAACTGCAGGGATATTATAACTGCCTGCAACCTTTGGCGTAAAAACATATTCAAATGTCTTCGAGCCTTTCATTGGTGCAACCGTTTTATCAATGCTTTCTTTTGCGCTCGTTCCATAAGTATTTACATTGCTGGGCCATTGAACTTGTGGCGCATCAACAACAGGCAG
>CAIYPC010000572.1 GCA_903927975.1 uncultured Bacteroidota bacterium
ATCAAAAAACCAATATTTTTGACTTTAGAATCGGCATTAGCTTCACCAAATTGACTAAGAATCAAAGCAGTTGAAAGGATTTTTAAATACCTACGCCGATTCATTATTCTGTTATCCTAAGATCAAAGTAACATTCTAGTCGGAGTCATTAATTAGGTGTTACAAAACATTCATATGATAAAAAATAAAAACTTATTTTGGTTATATTTTTCACCCCTCATGTATGTAATGTGTGGGATTGTGGTTGTGGGTGGCTCACTAAATCTTTATTTTAATTATAAGGATAATAGCGATGCAATTTCAAAAATTCAACTTGAGAAAACCAAATTAGCCTCATCTCAAATTGAAGTTTTTTTAAATACGATTGAAAATTCAATCATATTTGCTAGCCTTACTAATAATGATTATGAAGATCTAGAGCAAAAGAAAACTACACTTCTAAAAACACTTCGAATTACGCCTGCTATTACTGACATCTCTTTTGTTGATCAGTATGGCATTGAACAATTATCCTTTTCAAGAACTTCTCTTGACAACTCCAATGGACATCAAGATAGGTCTTTAGAGCCTTTTTTTAAAGAAGCTAAACTTGGTCAAACGTGGTTTAGTCCACTGTATTTTAGAAAAGATACAGAACCATACTTAACGATATGCGTAAGAACTCCAGGCTTGAATAATGCGTACATCGTTGCACAAGTTAACCTTAAGTTCATTATTAAATCTATTACTAAAATGGAAAATGAGAGCGTTGGGAAGCCTTATATTGTCGATAAAAATGGTGTCCTAGTTGCTAGCCCGGAAATAAGTGAAGTACTCATGCACAAAGACCTCTCTCATATGAGGCAAGTTCAGGCTGCATTAAATCCTGATGATGAAAACACCTTTAATATTCTTGGAAAAAATGAAGCAGGAGAGTCCATATTTACCTCTTTTGTAAAAATCAATCCTTTAGGTTGGACCCTACTCCTTGATACCCCCCAAAAAGAAGTTTATGCTTCTTTGTACTATTCCATGATTCGAGGCATTATCTTTATTCTGCTTAGCTTGATCGCTGCCTTCTTATTAGCACAATACCTTTCGAAAAAAATGTCTACCCCACTAAGATTAGTTCAAAAAGCTGCTCATAATATTGCTCAAAATAAATATAATGAAATATATGACTTTGGTTCGGTCAAAGAACTTAAAGAATTATCGATTGACTTCGATCAAATGTCACAAAAAATTAACGCTACACAGTCTCAACTTGAAACACAGGTGGCAGTTAGAACAGAAGAACTTTTGAAAAAAACCTTTGAATTGGAAGTTGCCAACAAACTTAAATCAAACTTTCTGGCAAACATGTCACATGAACTAAGAACGCCACTTAATGCAATTATTGGTTTCTCAGACCTTCTTCTTGAAAAAATCTTTGGTGAATTAACAAACAAGCAAACAGAATATTTAACTGATATACGCTCATCAGGAAAACATCTTCATTCTTTAATCAACGATCTTTTAGATGTGTCTAAAATCGAAGCTGGACAAATGAGTTTGGACTTAAGAAGCTTTAAGCTTGATACGGCAATTAATGGTTGTTTAACAATGATAAAAGATCGAGCCGTACTAAATCAAATCAATATAATTTTTGACCCCACCGATTTCCCGAGCGTTATTTTTGCAGATGAGAAAAGGTTTAAGCAGATTATGCTTAACTTACTTTCAAATGCCGTGAAGTTTACTTTGCCTCATGGAAAAATTTGGATCGAATGCAACCGCGATGAATTAGGGGTTAATTTTTCAATTAAAGATACCGGAATAGGTATTCCCGATGAAAATCTAAAACGTATTTTTGAAGAATTTATTCAAGGAAATGACTTTTATACCAACAAAAATGAAGGAACTGGTTTAGGTCTGGCTATTACTAAAAAGTTAGTAGAATTACATGGTGGAGTTCTCTCAGTAATATCGACAGTTGGATTTGGCTCCGTTTTTAGTTTCAATCTACCTCAACCCCCAAAAATATAATGATGAAATCTATTTTAATCGTCGAAGATAACGAGTTAAATCTCAAATTGTTGTACGATTTACTGATTGCTAAAGGCTACTCAGTTAACATAGCTAGATCCGGTGAGGAATGTTTACAACACCTTGAAAATTTTCACCCAGATTTAATTCTGATGGATATCCATTTGCCTGGTATTAGCGGCATTGACACCTTAAAAGAAATCAGAAAAAATCCACAATTCGATAAAACAGTCGTTTTAGCCGTTACAGCTTCTGTGATGAGCTCTGATAAAGTTAGTATTCTTGAGTCAG
>CAIYPC010000573.1 GCA_903927975.1 uncultured Bacteroidota bacterium
AGAACTTAATGTATTTCGGTTAACACCAAAATTAACGAATCACCTATCTCTATGATTAAACATATA
Source organism: uncultured Bacteroidota bacterium (assembly GCA_903927975.1). Lineage (GTDB taxonomy): Bacteria > Bacteroidota > Bacteroidia > Chitinophagales > Chitinophagaceae > Puia. Next base: position 67 of record CAIYPC010000573.1, read on the forward strand.
ATTTTATTTGTATAGAAAATTCGGATCTGCATTTTTCATCTGCATTTTCATGTTGAGGTTTATTTTAATGTTTGTTACAAATATTGTAACTTCTCAAAAACTCATAGCTCATCTGATTTGAAATCACTTTTATAAGGTTTAGCATTTGCTTTTGCAGTTGCTTGCTAAGCTCTGGAGGAGCGGCGGGTGACCATCTCCATTCAATTGGCAAAATCCTATTTGAAGTAAAATTTGAAAATGCTAGGGTGATGCCTTTTAAAAAATGTAAAGGGCGTTCTAGCCGTGTCAAAATGCATCAAATTTCAAAATATACAGTCGGAATACCATTATCAGAGGAATCAGAAGGCAAAACTAATCCAAGGATTAGCAATGTTGATAACTGATAAGGCTTTGAGTATTTGTAAGCATTCAAATAAAGGAGAGAACGCCAATGACCAAGAAAGCCGCTATTTATGCCAGAGTATCATCCAAGAAACAAAAGGAGGGTGATACCATAGACAGCCAGGTTGATGCATTACGTACTTATGCTATTGAAAAAGGATATCACGTCCCTAATTCATGGATATTTCTTGATGATGGTGTAAGTGGAGGAACGCTTCAAAGACCTGCTCTAGATGATTTAAGAGACATAATTAGATCTGAACCCGTAAATTCAGTGTTAATTTATGCACCTGATAGATTGTCTAGAAAATACTCGTATCAACTTGTATTACTTGAAGAATTTCGAAAATATGGAGTAGAAGTTTGCTTTTTTAAAAATGTGACCGTAGAAAACACTCCAGAAGCAATAATGTTTAACCACTTCCAAGGTATCTTTGCAGAATATGAGAGAGCACTTATTCTCGACAGATCACGGAGAGGGCGTATTTATAAGGCCAAACAAGGAGATCCAGCCGTTCTTCCAAAAGTTTCCCATGGCTACGTAAAGGTGAAAAAAGAAGGTCGAATTGTTGTAGAAGTTGTTGAATCACACGCCGAACTTGTAAAACGTATTTTTAAGCTGTATGTTTACGAAAAAAAATCGTTATTGGGAATTGCAAAAATATTGACTCTAGATGGTTTGAAAACTCCAAGTGGTCTTTCAAGATGGGATCCATCGACGATTAGAGACATTTTGAAAAACCCCGCCTATACAGGTACTGCTTATTATGGAAAAACAGAAAAATCAGAAGGTTTTGCAGGTAAAATAAGACATCGTAAATCAGGTAAATTTATACAACCCAAATGTGCTAAGAAAAGGTTGCCAATAGAAAAATGGTTACCGATTAGCGTACCACAAATTATCAGCGAAAACGATTTTGAGTTAGCTCAAGAGCAGATTAATAAAAATAAGGAATTTGGGACACGTAATACTCAAGAGCCGGGTGTGCTTCAAGGATTGGTGGTTTGCGGCAAATGCGGTAATCGGCTGTACAAACGATTTAGAGAGTATAAAGGCGAATTGAGAAGTTATTATTATTGCCGAAGTCAGCAAGATAAACGATTGACAAAGTGCTCTAATGGGCGCGCTCAGCAAAGTGAGCTCGACGAGTTAGTCTATAATGCTGTTATAAAACTACTCCAAAATCCTTCCATAGTGAAAGATGAATTATCCCGAAGATCTAGAGAGTCAGGCAATATAGAAGAAATTGAGAGAGAAGAAATTTCCCTCAAAAAAGAGCTCGCAAAAATATCTATAGCACGTGATAGGCTTTTGGATGCATATCAAAGCGGAGTGTTAGAATTGAATGAATTAATGCAGCGTAATTTACAGTTAGATGTAGGTAGAAATAGCCTTGAAAAAGAGATTCAAGCAATACAAGCCTCAAAAATGGAAAGAGAAGTTGGCAAAGATTTGGAAAAGTCCTTTGAAGCTATTCTTAAATGCATGAGGACTAGTGCAAATGAATTATCTGTGAGAGAAAAACAAAAACTCGTAAGACTTTTCGTTGAAAAAGTAGTGATAGATGAAAATACAGTCAAAATAATTCATTGCATATCGCCGAGTGTAGTAAGTCTCGAAAATTGCCAATTGAATGGAGATGGTCGTTTGTAGCCCATGGTGTAGCCGGAAACGGCAAACCATGGGCTACAAACCCGCGCTCTTCCAGAGCTTAACTACAAATTTGCCATGACTTTTTGAGAACTTACGACGTTTCTTAATGTCCATATCGTCCATGCCCTGTCCATGCTTTGTCCATATCGTCCATGAAATTTATGGATGCAAGTTTTTTAAACTCATGATCGCGAAAGATCTTGATATGCTCGCACTTGCTGTGCTTCCCAATCCCTGTGCAGCCCCAGTTCATTTGCCATGATGGCAGCGACCTTGGGGGCGATTTCGGCGCTGGAGCGCGCACCCAGGTGCAGGCAACGGGTGCGCCTGGATAAGACGTCTTCAACTGTACGTGCCATTTCATGCCTAATGGCCCATAGCACATCGACGGCACGACAAGGAAGCTCGGGATGAAGCCTTTCTAGCAGTCCGAGGTGGCCTTGAGCTTGCTGTTCTACGAGGGGTATATCTGAGCCATAATGCTGCCAATCAGATTGGCTTGAAAGAGGATCTGTCCAGCCATGGATTTTTAGTTGATATGTACATGAAGGACGAATGGGCAATTGCGCTACTCGGGCTGCGGTGTCCACGATATCTTCGCCCATCTTGCGGTATACGGTCCATTTCCCCCCAGTAACCGAGACGAGTTGCGAGGCTGAGATAGAGATGTCATAATCGCGAGAAAGTGCTGACGTGTGTTTTCCTTTCCTTTCAGTCCTATATAATAAGGGTATTTATTCTTTTTGACCGTATGCCATTCAAA
>CAIYPC010000574.1 GCA_903927975.1 uncultured Bacteroidota bacterium
AAAATTAACTATTCGCCGCAACAATAAAGCTTACGGTTTTTATAAAAACAATTGCATTAATACAACTAATGATACACAAGCCACGGATCTTTTAAACCTAAATAAGTAAATTTGACAAAACAAAAATTACTATGGGTTTAGTGTATGCAGATATCGAGTTGGTGAATGCTGTAGATCTCGAAAATGCTCGTCGGCATATAATCGGTGAGGAAGAAGTTAAACGAATGCATCTAAATATGCTTGTTGACAGTGGCGCATATATGATGGCTATTAATGAAAGCATTCAAGCTCAATTAGATTTACCGTTTGTTGAAAAGCGCAAGGTTCAAGTAGCAGATGGAAGAGTAATGGAATATAATGTTGTGGGACCAGTGCTTGTAAGGTTTGCTAATCGAAAAGCAACTTGCAACGCATTTGTTCTTCCAGGAGATAATGAGCCATTATTGGGAGCGATACCAATGGAAGAAATGGATGTGCTTGTTCATCCGTTGCGGCAGGAGTTGATTGTAAATCCAGAACATCCGAATTATGCAGTATTGAAAATGAAATAGTTTTTAGAGGTGGCATCTTTTTAAAAGATCACCTCTAAAAAATTAACTATTCGCCGCAACAATCAAATTGCACAATTTCCATAATACCCTTGCTCCAACATTTGCATCCCATGTAGTATCGCCGATGCCAATTTCATCTAAATCAAAACCAATGAATTTTCTTCCGGTGCTGATGATTTTTTTGATGATATAAAAAACCTGCTCAGTCTCTAATCCGCCGGGGACGGGCGTTCCGGTGTGTGGGCAAAGCTTTGGATCAAGACCATCAATATCAAAACTAACATATACTTTTTGTGGTAGATGCTCAACGATTTCATCTGCAATTTGCTTCCAACTTTGTCCTTCAAACTGGCGCTCTTTCATGTTTTTATCAAAATAAGTCACCACGCGATAATCGCTTTTGCATATATAATCCCATTCTTCCTGACAATAATCGCGAACACTGACCTGCAACAATTTTGTTACCTGAGGAATTTCTTCGAGCACGTTCAACATCACGCTTGCATGACTATATTTAAAGCCTTCATAATTTCTTCTCAGATCGCAATGCGCATCAATTTGCAAAATGCCAAACTCTCCATGTTTTTCAGCGATTGCTTTCATGTAACCAAGAGGAACACTGTGATCGCCACCAAGCAAGCCAACTAATTTTCCTGCATTCAGCAAATCGAGTGTTTGAACATAAACATATTCATTCAGCTTTGCGCTTCCTTCATTGATTTCCTTAATCGATTTGCACATGAATGCATTTTTCTCCAACGCTTCGCCCTTCGATGTGTAATCAATATAAAGCTCAGCTTCCTTGCGGAGATAATCGCTCTTCATCAAAATTTTTCTATCAACAGGGCGCATAAAAAAACCCTGTCGCCAAGCCGTGTTGAATTCTGAATCAAAAATATCAACCTGCATGCTTGCATTGAAAATATGTTCCGTGCATCGCGATGTGCCAGAGCCATAGCTCACCGTCACTTCCCATGGAATTGGAACGATCACGAGTCGTGCATCGTCTTCTTTAAAAGGCAAACCGAAAATATTATTCTTGGGGTTGCTTGGCCCGTTCGGGTCAAAATGAGATAGATCAGTCATGAGTTTTGAGCATTGCTCTGTT
>CAIYPC010000575.1 GCA_903927975.1 uncultured Bacteroidota bacterium
ATTTACCATTTTCTCATTCACCTTACCCGTTGGTTGAAAGTTTTTTGCTTTCTGATATTTTCTGATAGCGGTTTTAAAAGTGGCAGTATCAATTTCTGTACTGTCGTTTGCAAGCATGCCAACTTCATGCAATCTTATCTGCAATGATTTAAAGAAACTGATTGAATCTTTATATGGGTAATTGAGATAAGTGAAAGGTGTGAATTTTGCGGATGAAATAAAATCTTTGATGTATGCTTTTATTGAATCATAGCCAGCATGTTTCGGCTCAAGTTTACTCAAAGCAGATGAAATATTTCCCGATTGAAGCGCTTCCTGAAATGTTTCTATAAAAACAGAATCCTTTAGCACAGTATCTTTTCTTAATGTAACGCTGTCATAATCGAGTCGACCTTGTTTCAAATCTTTCACCAAAGAAAAAAATGCATCTGTCATTAATAAATCTGCCCGCGCCCAAAGCGCCACATTTTTTCTGGCAATACTATCTTCATTAAAAACACGGCGGATAAACGATAAGGAATTATAATGATAATCGGAAGGGAATAAGCCATAATATTTGCAGCTATCAATAAAATGATAAAGTGAATCAGCTATTGAATTCCATTTTTCTTTGCCGCTCCAAATGGCTTCAAATTTTTTATCTTCATAAACACCACTATCAAGGTGCATATATTTCAACTTCACCGAATCATTGATCGCTGATTTATTTTTTTCAGCATATTCAATCATTTTTTGAATATCCTCGCTCAAATGTTCAGGCACTTTTTCAGGCTTGCTCACAATATCTTTTTCTACAGGCTTTTTATTATCGTTGCAGGAAAAAAAGAGTGGAACAAGTGATGCAAAAAATAAAACAATGATGATCCGTTTTCGATACTTCATGGGAAAGATGTCAGTTTATTAACGCAATTGGAGTAACTTGATGCTTACTTAAAAAACATATTTATAATGGGCTACAATATAGCACAACGCCGCAACATTTCATTATCAGCACTCATAATTTTTTGCCTGCAATTCAGCAACGGCAGCGCTCAGAGCGCAAAGGCTGATGATAAACCAATGAATGTCATTAGCACTGTTGATGCATATAAAGCATCAGTTAAAGCAGACCCCAATCAAAAAATGTTGAACCTGCAAAAGTTCATCCCAAATATTGTGCTTGATCTTCGTTATGGCAGCACAAATAATTTTGTGGGCAGAGTTATGTATGATGAAAAACCTGATTATACTTTCATGCGTTCCCCCGCTGTGAAAGCCCTTGCGCAAGTTCAAAAAGAATTGAACAAAATGGGATATGGGTTGAAAATTTATGATGCTTATCGTCCTTATGCCGTCACAAAAAAATTCTGGGATCTGATCCATGATGAACGATATGTTGCGAACCCCGCAAAAGGAAGCGGGCATAATCGTGGCATCGCGACAGATCTCACCATCATCAATTTAAAAACAGGAGAGGAATTGAAAATGCCAACAGGCTTCGACAATTTCACTGATTCTGCACATCATGATTTTGCTAATCTCCCTGATGATATTTTAAAGAATAGAAAACTGTTGAAAGAAACAATGGAGAAATATGGTTTCGTGGAATTCCCAACAGAATGGTGGCATTATAGTTTGCCCAATCCTGAAAAATATGAAGTGATGGATTTGTCGTTTGGGGAATTGAAGAAAGAATGAGTTTGTCGTTTGTGGTTTATAGTTTGTAGTTCTTTAGCTCAAAGATTATCATAGTTTTCATTCAATCAAATAAATCATAGTTTTTTTGTACCCAGCATTTGTAATTCTGTGGTACATCGTTGCGTCGCACTCTTGTACGGTTGGAATTCTATTGAGCTTTTGTCTGCTCAGCGAAAAGTATCTTAAATTTTCAACTTTAATTTACCGGAACAATTTCTTTAACAGCATCGATATTGATCGGACCGTAAACGTGCGGGAAAGTATCTTCAACAGAAGTTGACCAGTCAAAAAAGTATGGGCTTTTCAGCTTTTCAGTTTCAACAACGAGTTTTACGAGGTCTTTTTTATTTTGAAAATAACGGTTAAGCACACCTGAAATTTGTCGGTCTTCGCTGCAATGGATAAAACCTTCTTCTCTTAATGATAAAGTATTATAGAATCCTTTTCTTTTAGCGGCTTCCCACTCTGATTTGGTGGTGATATGAAAAATAGTTGCCATGATAATTTGGATATTGAATTTATACTAACTAAAATAACGCTTTTTATTGATTTTTATGATTAATGATTTATAATACCCTTCCAATTCTCTGTTCCAGTATCATGAAATCAGCCAGGACCATTGCCGTTACTGCTTCTAGCACAACCGGTACTCGCAAAGCAATGCACAAATCATGTCTGCCTTTCACTGAAAATGTTTCTATTTCTTTAGTTTCCCAATTCAAAGTTTGTTGCTCTTTTGGTGTTGATGATGTCGGCTTAATCGCGATGCGAAACACCAATTCATTTCCATTGGTTATGCCGCCAACAACGCCGCCAGCATGATTTGTTTTTGTTTTCCCTGCTATGTTTTCAATCGCATCGTTGTGCTCTACACCAAACATTTTTGCCGCAGCAAAACCAGTTCCGAACTCAACACCTCGCACCGCAGGGATTGCAAAAACAGCATGAGATAAAACAGATTCAACGCTATCAAAAAATGGTTCGCCTAATCCGGTTGGTAAATTGCTCACGCGACATTCAACAATACCGCCTATAGAATCTTTTGCATCAATTGCTTTTTGCAAACCTTTTTCAATATCAGTTTCACCACCTACTTCGAGGATGGTAGCTTTTACAAAACTTTTGTTCAATAATTTTTTTGCAATCACTCCAGCCGCTACAATAGCAACCGTTAACCTTCCGCTGAAATGACCACCACCGCGATAATCTTCATTGCCTCCAAATTTTTCATGTGCTACAAAATCAGCATGTCCGGGACGAGGAACCGCTCTTTGCTTTTCATAATCGCCACTGCGCGTGTTTTTGTTTTCAAACAAAATCGCAATCGGTGCGCCTGTAGTTTTATTATTAAAGATGCCGCTCTTGAAAATTGGCAAATCATCTTCTTTGCGGGGTGTGGTGCCTTTCTGCATGCCACCTTTTCTTCTTTCCATATCCTCCAAAAAATCTTCCACGCTTAATGGCAAGCCCGCAGGACAGCCATCAACGACAATGCCCACCCCTTCTCCATGAGATTCTCCAAAAATGCTTACACGAAATATGCGACCGAAACTATTCAATGTTGAATTGTTTAATGGTTGATAAGTTGATTGGTTTCAATGGCAGCACCCAATAATTTCAGATGCTCATAAAAATCAGGATAAGATTTATTAATCGCATCTGCTTCTTCAATAATCGTTTCGCCATCAGCCTTTACTGCCGCAACAGCGCACGCCATAGCAATGCGATGATCGTGACGAGAATGAACAACTGTTCCTTTTATTTTATCAGTTCCTTTCACAATCATAATATCATCTTGCAGAATTATTTCAACACCCATCTTTGCAAATTCTTCCTGCAAAGTCAATGCACGGTTGCTTTCTTTATGCGTCAATCTTTTTGCTCCTTTTATAGTTGTCTCGCCTTTGCAATATGCAGCAAGCGCCACCAACGGAGGAAATAAATCAGGGCAATCTGTTGCATCAAAATGAAAACCCTGAAGTGAAGTGCCATCAGCTTCTGAAAAAACAATTTCACTATTATTAACTACAATATTGCTTCCGCAATCTTTCAGTGCCTCAATAATTTTTTTATCTGCTTGTGTTGAATTTACATCTAATCCTTTCACAATAATATCTCCTGATATAGCTCCTGCTACTAACAGGAATGCACCGCCGCTCCAATCGCCTTCGACAGTACAGTTTGTAGTTTGTGGTTTGTTTTTTGTAGTTGAAGAAGAAAAATAAAATTCCTCATAATTCCTATTCTCAGGAACACGCAAACCAAAATCACGCATAACCGTCAACGTTAGGTCTATGTATGGTTTGCTTTTTAGATTGTTTACTTTGATAGAAACATTTTCTGTATCCGATGCTGAATATGCAAATAACAATCCCGTCAAAAACTGTGAGCTTAATGAACCATCAATCTCAATATTTTTTTGTTGACCGGGTCCTTTTATTTTTAAAGGAAGTTTTCCATTGTTTGAAATAATCTTCACACCTAATTGCGGAAGCACTTCATCAAAAAAATCCATCGGACGATTCAATAAACTTCCTTCGCCATTGATAATAATTTCTTGCTCGCTCAATGCAAGTATCGGTGCAAACATGCGGATGCCGAGACCGCTTTCGCCGCAGTTGACGG
>CAIYPC010000576.1 GCA_903927975.1 uncultured Bacteroidota bacterium
GATAATTAAGAAGGACTACATCACCTTAAACAAAGAGCAAAAATTGATTGAAATTCCGGTTGAAGAAAAAGACAGAGGCAACATTATGTTTCACTTGACATTTATAAAAAACAATCGCAGTTATAATCAAACGGGAACCGTGGTTGTGCCTTTTACTAATAAGGAGTTGGATATGGAGTTTGAAACATTCCGAGATAAATTATTACCTGGTCAGAAGGAAGAGTGGAAGATAAAAATCAAAGATAAAAAGGGGGATAAGGTAGCGGCGGAAATGATGACGGCAATGTACGATGCGTCGTTAGATGGTTTCAAGCCGAACAACTGGTACTTCGCTATTAATAATGTGTACTATTCCAATTTGTATTGGGATGTTAATTCAGGCTTTGGTACAGTGAATGCGCAGGTTTTTAATATCGAATGGAATAAATATCCCGTGGGTGCATATAGATATTACGACCGATTAAACTGGTTCGGATATAGCAATGGATATTATGGCAGATATGAATATGACTTTGATGGAGATGTTGGCGGTAGCTACTATCGTGCCGGATATGGCGGTAAGAATCGCGGTGTGAGCAATAAATTAGCATTAATGGACCAGGAATAAAAGAAAATGGAAAAGGATGAAGCCGAAACAGGCTCGGATAAAAGAGGTGCTTATAAAAAAACTGCCGGAGATGCGACAACAAAAGCAGATGCTATGCCAATGGCTGCTGCATCAGAAGCAGTAACTACAGTTTCTGCTAACCAACAGGCAGTTGCTTATGGCTGGTCGGCTGGTGAAGGAAAAGAACAAGCCAACGTTGACTTGTCAAAGATAAATACGCGAAGTAATTTTGCGGAAACAGCTTTCTTTTATCCACAGATGGAAACGGATAAAGATGGAAATGTAATAATCAAATTTACTATTCCCGAAGCATTGACGAAATGGAAAATGATGGGCTTTGCACATACAAAGGATTTAAAATATGGAACTATAGAAAAGAATCTGGTAACACAAAAGGATTTGATGGTGGTGCCGAATGCCCCGCGTTTCTTCAGAGAGAATGATAAAATGGAATTCAGCAGTAAGATTACTAATTTATCAGATGGTGATATGAACGGTACTGCGCAGATATTCTTTTACGATGCAACATCAATGAAACCGATAGATATATTAGTACAGAGCAAAAACATAAATGATGACGGCACAAGAACATTTTCTGCTAAAAAAGGGTTAAGTACAAATGTAAGTTGGGATATTAGTATTCCTGAAAGTGTGGGTGCTATTACTTATAAAGTGGTTGCAAAGGCTGGTAACTTTAGTGATGGAGAAGAAATGGCGCTGCCTGTTTTGACTAATAGAATGCTGGTGACCGAAACAATGCCGCTGCCTATCCGCAGTAAAGAAACGAAGACGTATAAGTTTGAGAAACTGATTAATCAAAGTAATGGTTCAACTACTTTGCGGAATCATAAACTTACTTTGGAGTTTACTGCAAATCCTGCCTGGTATGCAGTTCAGGCGTTACCTTATTTAATGGAATATCCTTATGAATGTGCTGAACAAACATTCTCGCGGTTTTATGCCAATAGTATTGCATCGCATATTGCTAATTCTTCACCGAAAATAAAAGCCGTATTTGATTCGTGGAAGAATGCGCCGGATTCAAAAGCGTTGTTATCAAACCTTGAAAAGAATCAGGAATTAAAATTGACTTTGCTTGAAGAGACGCCTTGGGTGCTTGATGCAAAGGATGAAACAGAGCGCAAGAAACGTGTTGCACTTTTATTTGACCTTAATAAAATGAGTAATGAACTGGCTTCTGCAATGAAGAAGTTACAGAAGATCCAATCACCAAATGGTGGATTCCCTTGGTTTGCAGGGATGCCTGATGACAGATATATTACTCAACATATTATTACAGGAATGGGACATCTTGACCATCTTGGTGTAAAGAAAATTCGTGGTGATAAAGATGTTTGGAATATGGTGAATGCAGGCGTGAAGTATCTGGACAATAGGATTAGAGAGGATTACGAATGGATTTTGAAATACGATGCCAAACATATTGATGAAAACCATTTGAGCTATTTGCAGATACAATACTTATATGCACGCAGTTATTTTAAAGACATTGCTGTGGACGGGCGCAATCAAAAGGCATTGGAATATTATAAAGGTCAGGAGAAAAAATACTGGTTGCAGAACAGCAGGTATATGCAGGGAATGATTGCTTTGGCGCTGTTCCGATATGATGATAAAATTACTCCTAAAGACATTATGAAATCGTTGAAAGAAAATTCAATGAACAGTGAAGAAATGGGAATGTACTGGAAAGATAATAATGCAGGATATTATTGGTACCAGGCGCCGATTGAAAGCCAGTCACTGTTAATAGAGGCTTTTGATGAAGTGAGCAATGATAAGAAAGCTGTAGATGATTTGAAAGTATGGTTATTAAAATCAAAACAAACACAGAACTGGAAAACTACCAAAGCTACAACCGAAGCCTGTTACGCTTTATTATTAAGAGGTACGGATTGGTTGGCTACTGAAAGTAATGTAGAAATTTCGCTGGGTGATATTAAAGTTGACCCTAAGCAAATGCCTGACGTAAAACAGGAAGCTGGTACCGGATATTTTAAAACTTCGTGGAGTGGTGGCGATATAAAACCTAATATGGGCAATGTTACCATTACTAAAAAAGATGAAGGTGTAAGCTGGGGGGCATTGTATTGGCAATACTTTGAACAGCTTGATAAAATTACGCCAAGTAAAACTCCTTTGAATTTGAAGAAAC
>CAIYPC010000577.1 GCA_903927975.1 uncultured Bacteroidota bacterium
CCCAAAAAACCTTCAATACTTACTGATGCATCGTTAGCATTCTTAAAAAATTATATCAACAATGCATCTCCTGTTGGCTTCGAAACCAGCGGCCAGAAATTATGGCTAGAGTACCTGAAACCTTTTGTGGATACGCATTTCACCGATCCTTATGGAACTGCGGTTGGCGTTATCAATCCAAAAGCTCCTTTTAAAATAGTGATTGAAGCACACGCTGATGAAATAAGTTGGTTTGTGAATTATATAACTGCTGAGGGTTTGCTTTATCTTAAGCGCAATGGCGGCGTAGATCATCAGATCGCACCAAGCCAAAGAGTGTTTGTTCATGGAAAAAAAGGACAAGTGAAAGCTGTTTTTGGTTGGCCTGCTATCCACACACGATTAGGCAATGCTGAATCAAAAGAACCTCAACCTAAAGTGGATAACCTTTTTCTTGATTGCGGTGCAAGAACAAAAAAAGAAGTGGAAGATTTGGGAATCCATATCGGTTCCGTGGTTACTTACCAGGATGGCTTTGATGAGCTTGCAAATAATTATTATGTAGGCCGTGCTTTTGATAACCGCGTTGGAGGGTTCATGATTGCCGAAGTCGCCAGACTTCTGAAACAAAATAAAAAGCAGCTTCCTTATGCGTTATACATAGTAAATGCAGTTCAGGAAGAAATAGGTCTTCGTGGGGCAGAGATGATCGCAAGACGCATAAAACCTGATATTGCTATAATAACAGATGTTACACACGATACAGCCACGCCAATGGTGAACAAAATGATTGAGGGTGATATCGTTTGTGGCAAAGGTCCATCTTTAGCTTATGCACCCGCCGTGCATAATAAATTGCTAGCGATAGTAGAAGAAACTGCAGCAAAAAAGAAAATCCCGGTTCAATTCAGAACACTCTCCCGCAGCACTGGAACTGATACCGATTCCTTTGCTTACGCAAATGATGGATGCCCTTCCATACTAATTTCCATACCACTTCGTTATATGCACACAACAGTAGAAATGTTGCATAAAACAGACATAGAGCAAACCATACAACTGATGTATGAGACTTTGCTTATTTTGAGCCCTAAAACAAATCTCAGCTATCTATAATGAAATTTTTGCTCCTTTATATCGACCCAGGCAGCGGTAGCTACCTTGTTCAAATGATAATAGCCGGTGTATTAGCTGGCCTATTCTATTTTAAGAACTTGTGGTTAAGAGTAAAGGCATTTTTTAGCAAAGGAAAAAAAGATGATGCCGCTGAAAGTGAAGACTGATAATGAATTGGCGGGAATTAAGCTCATTCGATTTTAATCGATATTCTATTTGCTGGACGGTTCACCGTTCAGTATTTATTTTGAACCTGTTATTATCCTATACTCTATAAAATACATAAACTTACTTGCAAAATGAAAAAAAAGACATCATTGCTGGCTTTGTTTATATTGCCGGCTTTTTTTCTTTTTCATAGCTACAATCAGTTGTTCGGATTTGTACCGGCTAAAATTGTTTTATTCTACACTGTTGTAATTTATGCAATACTTATTGCGGCTTATGTTATAATGCTTCGTATTAAAATACCAGCACCAAAAGCTACCCTCATTCTTTTATCAATCGTTTTTTTTATTTTGTTTTTTGCGCCATTGCACGAGTCTTATCGTGCTATTACATTTGATACTGTTGCCAGCAGCTATTGGATCATGCTCCCCTTATGCTCATTATTGCTGGTACTATTAGCAAGAAAAATTATCAGAACAGATAATATCCCACCAAAGGTTTTTGATTTTATTAATATTGCGATGATATGTGTTTTCTCAACAGAAATATTTACGTCTTTCTCAAGATTTTCAGACTATAAAAAAACAAATAACCTCATTTATCCTGAAACTCCTTTAACTGATAAATTTGTTTCCCCTAATATTCCCGACAGTAGTAAGCCAGATATTTATTTTTTGCTTTTTGATGAATACACAAATAACAAATCGCTGAAGCAACTCTGGAATTATGATAACAGTAACATCACCGATTGGCTGGCAACAAATAATTTTTATGTTCCTTCCGATACACGCTGCAATTATAATTACACTGTTTTTTCAATTAGCTCAGCGTTCAATATGAATTATATTGGTGGCAATCGTGCTGATGATGGCTCAAACGGTATCAATCTTTTCAAGGCAAACAAATCGCTGAGCCACAATGAAACTTTCAACATCTTAAAAAAAGAAAATTATTCCATTCGTTTTCTTGCTCCATTTGGAAATGATATAGAAAATAACGGGCTTGAATATTTTTTTGATTATATGCTGAAGGGACTTATACCAAACCAAACGCTGCCTGGTAGCATAGAGCTGACCATTAATGGGAACCTCAAAATGAAAGATAGTCTTGGTTACGACAAGTATATGAAAGATAAATACAAGTCGATCCGATATACGGTTGATGAGATCGAAAAAACGACTGATAGCTCGTCTAACAGAAAGCCTCATTTTGTTTATGGGCATTTTTTGATTACTCACCAGCCGCACATGCTCGATTCAACAGGGAAATTTATGACGCTAAAAGAATTTCAAAACAATACATATTTTAATACTTATACGTCGCAAATTGGTTATGCAAATAATGTTATGAAGGAATTGGTCAATCACATTAAGCAGCACAACAAACCAAATACTATCATTGTTGTTCTAGGCGATCATGGCTTCAGACATTTTCCCGATTCGCTTAAATTTCAAAGCTTGCCAAATTTCAGTGCAATTTATTTTCCTGATAAAAATTATTCAAAACTTTATAATACAATAACACCAGTAAATATTTTCCGGATTGTTTTTGACCAGTATTTCGATCAGACATTTCCTTTGCTGAAGGATACCTCAAGAATAGTAAAAAATGATTAAACAGCATGTATGCATCAGGCACACATGCTTAGTAATATTTAAAAAATTTCTTATCTTGAATTTTTAATAATTAAAAATGTACCACATGAAAATTTTCTTTATTTATATCGATCCTGGAAACGGAAGCTATCTCGTTCAAATGATTATTGCGGGCGTTTTGGCCGGCCTTTTCTACTTTAAAAATTTATGGTGGAAGATAAAATCATTCTTTACGAAGAAAAAAGAAGAAACCACAGACAATGATTAAGGAAAAAACTGCTTACCAGCACCATCCAGCTTCTTTTAAAGATCCATCAGGCTTTGTGTTCAAGGCAAATGGAAAATATTACAGGCAGGTTAATAAATCTTACTCAGAAGATTATGATTTATTAATGTCTTCAGGACTATATAAAGAGCTTATCGATAAAAAATTATTGATCCCTCACACAGAAGTGAATGAGAATTTCAATGATTCTCCTGATTGGTATAAAACACTTTTGCCCGAGCAATTGCCATTCATTAGTTATCCTTATGAATGGAGTTTTGATGAGCTCAAAGATGCTGCACTGCTTACGCTGCGTGTGCTAAAAATATCAGTTAAACATGGCATGATATTAAAAGACGGCACTTCCTTCAACATTCAATTTTATGAAGGCAAGCCAGTTTTTATCGACACACTTTCTTTTGAGAAATACGACGACTCAAAACCATGGATTGCATATAGACAATTTTGCGAATGCTTTTTATTTCCTCTTTATATTGAGCACTACCATAAAATGGATGTTCAGAAATTATTATCAGTTTATTTAGAAGGCATACCTGCAAGCACAATTGCAAAATTGTTGCCCGCAAGAGCCAGATTCAAGCTTAGCGTATGGTTGCATGTGTATCTCCAGGCTTCAGTAAATTCAAATAACAAACCAACGAATAAAGCAGCTACCGCAAACTTTAGCAAAGCAAAATTATTGAACCTGATAGAGAGCTTGCAAAGCGCCATCAAGCCGTTGCATGTAAAAACAACCATTCAATCGACCTGGAATAATTATTATGGCGAAACGATATTGAGCAAAAACTATCTTGATGCCAAAGAAAAAGTATTCCGTGATTTTGTAAGTGATATCAATGACGGGCGCACGATGGATGTTGGCTGCAACGATGGATATTTTTCTAAGATATTGGCAGAGAAAAATAACAATGTAATTGCTGTAGATTTCGACACACAGTGTGTTAATAAATTATATCTCGATATAAAATCAGGAGAAACAAAAGGGATTTTACCTTTTTGCATTGACCTCACGAACCCCTCTCCTGCTGTGGGTTTCAACCATGCGGAAAGACAATCATTTGCCGAAAGAGCAAAAGCTGATACAGTAACAGCACTTGCACTTATTCATCATATCGTATTAAGCAAAAATGTTCCTTTGCATGATGTTGCAAAAATGCTTTCTGATCTTACGAGGCAGCATCTTGTTATCGAATTTGTACCAATAACAGACGAGAAGTCGCAGCAACTTATCGCGAATAAAACAAATTATCACAAGCCCTACGATCCTGAAGCATTTGAAAATAATTTCTCTGATTTTTTTGAAATAGAGAAAAAACAAATTATCCCAAGCACTGACCGTATTTTATATCGCATGAAAAAACGGTAAAAGATCGATATGAAAAAAGTATTTCAGGACGTTGCGCTCTACGTTTTTTTAATACCCGTTTTTTTTGTTCTCCATGGATATGTAGAAAATTTCGGCTTCGTTAGCATAAGCGATTCTTTATTGCTGATGCTCACTTATGGAGGTGCTTCCGCATTGCTTTATTTTATTTTTTTATTTTTTTATAAGGAACATATAAAAGCGGCACTGCTTTCCACTTACATTATGTGTTTCTATCTTTTTTTTGGGGCCATTCATGATTTTTTTAAAAATCATAATATCCCGTTACATAAATACAGCGTTATCATTCCGCTCTTTTTTATCTTTCTTATTTTCGGGCTTGTATATCTCAGAAAAATAAAAAAACCATTTTCAAGATCAACATTGTTCCTCAATTTATTATTCTTTATTTATCTTGCTGTTGACATTTCAAGCATTTTTTGGAAAGCATCACACCCAAACTCAAACAGATTATCAACTTATGCGTTTGCAAGCACCAGCAATTATAAGCCTTGCAAAACCTGCGCAAAGCCTGACATATACCTGTTGCTTTTTGATGAATATGGCAGCAGCTTATCATTAAAGGAGAGATTCAACTATGACAATAGCGATCTTGATAATTTTCTTACAGATCGCGGATTTCACATTCAAACGCATAGCCATAGCAATTATAATTTCACCCCTTTTTCAATGGCTTCAATTCTGAACATGTCTTATCTGGAAGGCATAAAAAATCCTTCTGCCTGCACGCTTGAGGATTATGCTAATTGTGATAATTTGGTAAGAAATGATGAAGTCATAAAATATTTATCTTATCAGGGATACGATATCGTAAATTATTCCGTGTTTGAGCTTGCGGGAAATCCTTCAAAAGTGGAACAAACATTTCTTCCTTTAAAAACAAAACTCATTACAGACAGAACTTTTTGGAGATATTTTCAGAAAGATATCGGATGGCTGCTTTACACAGGAAAATTTAAAATAAAATGGCTTATTGAACAGACTATGTTCAGGCATTCAGACAACAACAAAACTTTTGTTGATTTGGTAAAAAAAGAAAGCGCCATTCAAACAGATAAGCCAAAATTCGTGTACGCACATTTTTATATGCCCCATCCTCCCTTTTTCTATGATAAAAACGGAAATAAAAGAGACATAAAAAATGTCTATGAACTAAATGACGAAAAATTTTATCAAGCTTATCTCGATTATATCCCCTATACCAACCAAAAAGCAAAAGAGCTCATAAACACCATTCAACAGAACACTAATAATTCAGCAGTAATTATTTTTTTAGGAGATCATGGCTTTCGCCATACCACTGACTCTGCTAATCTTTATAATTACTTTCAGGATCAAAATGCAATTTATTTTCCTGATAAAGAGTATGGAAACTTATATGACAGTATTTCAACAGTCAATGAGTTTCGCGTAGTATTCAACAAATTATTTAATGCTGGCTTTCCTTTATTAAAAGACTCTACCATATTTTTGCGGGATAAGAAATAGATTTGCGCATTAAATATTTTACAATGATTCGAAATAACTGGCTTATTGATGAAGTGAAGGAAATTTATAACACTCCATTGCTTGAATTGATTTACAAAGCAGCAACAATTCACCGTGAATATAATGATACTGCCGAAGTGCAGGTTTGCACATTGCTTTCTATTAAAACCGGTGGCTGCAGTGAAGATTGTTCTTATTGTCCGCAAGCAGCTAGATATAATACCGGAGTAAACGTTCAGGCATTGATGCAGAAAGAGGATGTGCTGAAATATGCACAGAAAGCAAAGGATGCAGGCTCAACAAGATTTTGTATGGGTGCTGCATGGAGAGAAGTGCGTGATAATAGAGATTTCGACAGAGTGATTGATATGGTAAAAGGCGTGAATGAACTTGGAATGGAAGTTTGTTGTACGCTCGGAATGCTCACAGAAAACCAGGCACATAAGTTAGCGGATGCAGGTTTATATGCATATAATCATAATCTTGATACTTCAGATACCCATTACCGTGAAATTATCACCACAAGAACTTATGAAGACAGATTGAACACACTCGATAATGTGCGCAAAGCTGGTGTGACGGTTTGTTGCGGCGGAATCATTGGTTTAGGAGAAGCTCATGATGACAGAATTAAAATGCTGCATACATTGGCTACTTTGCCAGAACATCCAGAAAGTGTTCCTATCAACGCACTGGTGAGGGTTAAAGGAACGCCACTAGAAAATAACCCCAAAGTTGACATTTGGGATATGGTGAGAATGATTGCCACTGCAAGAATTTTAATGCCTGCTACTATGGTTCGATTGAGTGCTGGAAGAACTGAAATGAGCGTTGCCGAACAAGCCCTTTGTTTTATGGCCGGAGCCAATTCCATTTTTGCAGGAGACAAATTATTAACGACCCCAAATCCTTCTTTTGAAGAAGATAACATAATGTTCCAATTGTTGGGATTAAAGCCGAGAGAAGCTTTCAAAACTGAAAAAGCAGAGCAGTTTTCAGTTTAGAGTTGATAGGTCGGAGTCGTTGGCAA
Organism: uncultured Bacteroidota bacterium; assembly: GCA_903927975.1. GTDB lineage: Bacteria > Bacteroidota > Bacteroidia > Chitinophagales > Chitinophagaceae > Puia. Next base: position 7,047 of record CAIYPC010000577.1, read on the forward strand.
ATCACGAAGCAAATTTAGGTTTGTTTTTTTTCTGTGCCCTTAATTAATCTCCGGGGCTCTCTGTATCCAAATATCAAAAAAAATTCCTCCATAGATATGGAGGAACTTAACCCTTAAAACAACCAACATGAAAAATTGTTGATTGCTATAATAACATTCCCTGAGAGCTAAAAGTTCATTAAAGTTTTGTGAAAGAAGCGGTGGGTTTAAAACATTAAACTTCAAACCTTCAACACTACACAAGCGCAATATCAAGCACCTGCTGCATCGTTTTCACATAATGGAATTTCAGTCCTTTAATAAAGGCAGAATCTATCTCCTGAATATCTTTTTCATTTTGCCAACATAGAACAATTTCTTTCAATCCTGAGCGCTTTGCAGCCAATATTTTTTCTTTTATCCCACCAACCGGAAGCACTTGCCCACGCAAAGTAATCTCGCCCGTCATCGCCAAATAAGGCTTCACACGCCTGCCAGTTATAGCAGATGCAATAGATGTCATCATGGTAACGCCTGCACTTGGCCCATCTTTCGGGACCGCACCTTCAGGCACATGTATATGGAATGTTTTCTTGGTAAAAGTCTCTGGATCAATATCCAGTTTTTTTGCATTTGATTGCAGATATGTAAGTGCAGTTACCGCACTTTCCTTCATCACATTTCCAAGATTGCCTGTCAATTTCAGATCAGCTTTTCCATCACTCAGAGTGGCTTCAACAAATAAAATGTCGCCACCAACATAAGTCCACGCAAGACCAACAGCAACTCCGGGCATATTCGCCACTTTATAAATATCATTGCTATAACGAGGCTTACCTAAAATTTTCTCTAAATCAGCCGGAGAAATTGTTGGCTTCAATTTTTCTTTAGTTGCATATTCTTTTGCCTGATAGCGCATGATTGATGCAAGCTGCCTGTCCAATTCTCTCACACCACTTTCACGAGTGTATTCTTGTATTATTTTTTCAAGCACCTTATCCCCTATCTTAAAATTCATTTCTTTCAATCCATGGGCTTCTTTTTGCTTGGGCACTAAATGTCTTTTTGCAATTTCAATTTTTTCTTCCACTGCATATCCACTTAGATCGATAATCTCAAGTCTATCACGCAACGCTGGTTGAATATGGTTGATATCATTTGCTGTTGCCACAAAAAGCACTTTGCTCAAATCATATTCCAGCTCCAGATAATTATCATAAAAAGTATGGTTCTGTTCTGGATCCAACACTTCAAGCAAAGCAGAAGAAGGATCGCCACGAAAATCAGTTCCAACTTTATCAATCTCATCCAATATCATCACAGGGTTTGATGATTTCACTTTTCTTAACGACTGTAAAATTCTTCCGGGCATCGCACCGATATATGTTTTTCTGTGACCACGTATTTCACTTTCGTCATGCAAACCACCCAAACTGATGCGTACATATTTTCTTGCAATCGCGTTTGCAATGCTTTTTCCCAACGATGTTTTGCCTATCCCCGGAGGTCCGATAAAACATAGTATCGGACTCTTCATATCGCCTTTCAATTTCAGCACAGCGAGATATTCAAGAATGCGTCCTTTCACTTTATGCATTCCATAATGATCGTGATCTAAGACCTTTTTTGCTTTTTTCAGATCATACAAATCCTGAGTATATTCTTCCCAAGGAAGGTCCAGCATCAGATCAAGATGATTATACACGACTGAATAATCTGGAGTGCTCGGATGCATCCTTTCCAATTTTTCAATGCCTTTTTTGAATGCGTCTTTAACGGTAACAGGCCATTTTTTTGTCTCCGCTTTTTTCTGCATCTCCTTCACTTCACGTTCGTTGGAATCGCCGCCCAATTCGTCTTTAATGCTCTTTAATTGCTGTTGCAGAAAATAATCGCGCTGTTGTTTGTCAAGCTCCGTTTTTGTTTTGTTGGTGAGCTTGTTTTTCAATTCGGCAAACTGCAATTCTTTTTGAAGCAACTGCATTAATAAATCCGCACGAGCTTGTATGTGATGAAGCTCAAGCAGTTTTTGTTTTTCCTGCAGCTCCGCATTCAGATTGCTTGAAACAAAATGAATGAGGAAGGAAGGATTCTCAATATTTTTTAAAATGATAGAAGCTTCTGAGGGAATATTTGGGGAAAGCTGAATAATCTGCGCTGCCAGATCTTTTATATTCGAAATATATGCCTGAAAATCTTGATCCTTCGGCGAGGTTTCTTCTTCAAGTAAAACTACCTGAGCTTTAAAATAAGGATCTTCGGAAGTGATGGCACCAACCTGAAACCTGCGTTTTCCCTGAAGTATAACTGTCGTTCCTCCATCAGGCATTTTAATGAGCTTGATAATGCGTGCAATAGTGCCAACTTTTTCAAGATCTGTAATCAAAGGATCTTCAACGCCACTGTCTTTTTGTGCAATAACTCCTATCAATTTGTCAGCCTTATATGCATCGTTCACAGCCTTGATGCTTTTATCCCTTCCCACAGTTATCGGCAACACAACACCAGGGAAAAGCACAGTGTTGCGGAGCGGGAGCACAGGCAATTCCTGCGGAACTTCAATATCATTAAGGCTTTCGTTATCGTTTTCGTTCAAGGGGATAATAGGCATGAAATCCATCTCATCTTCCGCAGCTAGTAAAAAATTCTTTTCTTTCATAATAAAATTTCCATGACAAAATAACAGCAATTCATCGGGAAAAACTGTTTTTAAAATGTGTTCTGATAGTTGCCAAATATAATGCCATTGATAAAACGTGCGGGAGAATAAAATATTTGACTGGAATTTTTTTTGTGTACCAAGCAGAGGAATTCTATTCAGCATTCTTGCGTCGCACTCTTGTACTTTTA
>CAIYPC010000578.1 GCA_903927975.1 uncultured Bacteroidota bacterium
ATTGTTTACAGAGATCAGGTTTACGATTTAAGTGGATATCAAAATGCAAGTGGTGGAGATCCATTTAATCTGTTTGATGAAAATGATTATGTGGATCCACGATTAGAAAATAAAACCGCTGAAAATTATATTCCTGTAACAAACCCACAGCCAACTTCAAACCCAATTATTTATTTTCCACGTAATGAAGGAAATCGAATTGTTACTGATTTGCAAGTGCCGTATAAATTGTCGGAACTGTATCTCTATGATCATTCCTCCACAAGCGATAGCGTTTGGATTTATACAGGCAACATGCTTCATTGGAAATTAAAAGTGGCTTTTATTACAAACGAAAGATCCTCAGGATGGAGAAAATTTTCTTTAGATGATAGCGCTCAATACGTGATGATCAAATTCAGTAGTTATGAAACTGCCATTACTGAAATGGTCTTATATGGATGTCCTTATCAGCCACTGCCTGCACGACCATCGGATAATTATAACGGTCCAAGATTGCCCAAAAAAATGATGAAAGATTTTTTGGGCGTGAATTATTTTAATGAAGTGGATCCAAAATGGATTAAACCGTTTCATTATAGCCGCATGTATGCATTTGATATTGACTATGATGATGATAACATGAACGCATATCCAAATAATAAGTACAATATGCTGCACAATGCGCGCTGGAATCAGGATAGCAGAGATCATAGTTTTTTTTGGGAAAGGATAATAAAAGAAAATAATGGCGAAGTTTGGCTGAGTATGATTGGAAAGCCGGTGAGTATGGACAAAAAAGAATATGAGAATTTAAGACCGGTAACACAGCCCGATATGAATCCTGAAGATCCATTAAGCTATGCAAGACATAGCAAAATGATGTTTCACCTCTCAGCATATTTCGGTCATTCTAAAACTGACACTGGTTTGCTTAATTTTTCTTTTGTGCCAAAAGAATCAGGAAGAAATATGATGAGCCTGTATGAAAATGGTAACGAAGATGATATGACATGGGCGGGAAGTAAATATTGCAGCCCGATTGAATATTTTGCGCAGAGCAGTGCGGATTATGATGGACATGAAGGAGCACTGGGAAAAAATTTTGGGATAAAAAATGCTGATAACACAGGCAAGCTCATGACGAGTGGCATGATTGAGCTGGATACAAATCGTGTTCGAGTATATAAATTTTCGTGCAACACTTTGCGCAAGGATAAAAAATTTATTTGGGATGGCGGTGTGCAATATCATCACTATTCTACCAATGGCAAACATGGTATTACACCTGAAGAAGATTCGTTGCGGTGGAGATTGACCAAAGCACGTGAAGCAACATATCGCATTCAACCAGATGTGGAATGTTTTTTAGGAGAAAATGGATATGATAAAAGCCAGAACTCAAGACAAGGAGTGCCAATGTTGCCGGGACTTTCAGAAGAAGCATGTCAAGGGATTTTTATTTTGCGGTCAATTAATGCAACTGCATTTTCTGGGTTTGATGCATACATTTTGTATTGGCTTCGCGATGCTGCTAAGAAAGATGATGACCATGTTTATCTCACGAGCGGTGTGTTCAGTGAGGACTCAACAGGCATGACGCCTTTGGCTGCATGGTATCACATCAGCACATTTGTGAACGTGCTTGGCAATTATGTTGCTGATGAAGTGGTGAATGAAAAAGGCAATGTGTGGGTTTATAAATACAGAAATGAATTATCTCCCGATTCAGTTGCATATTTTGTTTATTGCCCGACACATAATGGATCAAAAACAGAAAATTATCAATTGAAAGTTGGGGAAACGGCAGATGATAATGCGATCGAAGTTTATTTTGATGACAACTCAGTGAATGGGAAAATCACCAATAAGAAAATTGTGAATGGATCTGTTGCGATAAATGTTGAAGAAAGACCGAAGATTGTTTTAGTGAGAGAGAAAAAGTAATTGATAAATTTTTAATGGAGAGTGGAGAGAAAGCCTTTTAATGAAACGCCAGCCGATACTGATACACAGCTCAATAGCCATACTAAAAGTACAAGAGTGCGAC
>CAIYPC010000579.1 GCA_903927975.1 uncultured Bacteroidota bacterium
ACTTTTTTAAAAAGAAGAAAGAAAAAGAGGCGAAAATTATATTCAGTATAAAAAGCACCGCCCTTTTTTGACCAGCAGTTCAGCCTTATCTGTTTGAATTTCCTGTCAGGCAAAATGTCCGATTTTGGAAGTTTTCTGCCCACTAAAACAACTTCATAACCCGCTTCCGCAAGAGAGGTGCATATCCGTTGCATGCGCTGGTCAAAGCTCAGGTCATTCGTTACTGTAAAATAAATTTTCTTTGGGGCAGCCAATTTGTGTTTATTTTGAACCTTTTTTAGGGATTCATGTTATTTTAAAGAATTTCAAATTTCAGATTATTTTCTTTACCTTCGCCGCCGAAATTATCAGAATATAATAAGAGTTTTTAAAAAATTTGAGATGCCGTATTTGACAAAAGAAAAGAAACAGAGTGTTTTTACAGGGTTTGGCGAAAAAGCCGCTAACACAGGTTCTATTGAAGGACAGATTGCTTTGCTCACAGAGCGCATTAATAGCATATCTCTTCACCTTCAGGCCAACAAAAAAGATTTTTCAACTCATCGCGGACTGATGCAGTTGGTAGGCAAAAGAAAACGCCTGCTCACTTACCTCAGCAAACAAAACCTACAGGGCTACCGCGCACTGATTGAAAAACTGGGCCTCAGAAAATAATATTCCTTATGTAGCATACAAGATTTAATCCCAACTGGCATTACGGTTGGGACTATTTTTTTTTGTATGAAAGAGCTTTCTAATAATTATTCGATTTATTTAAAACCCGGATTGTGGCTGTTTATCCGTTCCCACCTGACGGTTACAATTCAAAAACATAACGATATATGCTTTCGCAACCTAAAAGTGTAATATTTGATATTGGCGGTGGCCGCGAGGTGACCATTGAAACAGGCAAGCTTGCACGCCAGGCTGATGGCGCTGTTACCGTTCGCCAAGGAAATTCTATTTTATTAGCAACAGTTGTTGCCAACAAAGAGCCAAAAGAAGGACAAGATTTTTTCCCACTGTCAGTAGATTATCAAGAAAAATTTGCCTCAGCCGGTCGCATCCCGGGTTCGTTCTTTAAAAGAGAAGCAAGATTGAACGACTATGAAGTGCTCACGAGCCGCTTAATTGATCGTGCGTTAAGACCTTTATTCCCTGAAGATTATTTATGCGATGTGCAGGTTCTTATCAGCCTTATTTCAAGTGATAAAGAAGTTATGCCCGATGCATTGGCTTGTTTGGCTGCATCAGCGGCATTTGCAGTTTCTGATATTCCTATTAAGGAAATCATTAGCGAAGTGAGAATTGCACGTGTTGATGGAAAATTTTTGGTGAATCCAACCCGCACAGAACTAGAAAAAGCGGATATGGAATTCATTATCGCTGCCACAGAAAAGAACCTGATGATGGTGGAAGGCGAAGCCAAAGAATGTAGTGAAGAAGACTTAGTGAATGCTTTGCAATTAGCACACGATGCTATCCGTGTTCAGATAAAGGCACAGGAAGAATTAAGAGCGCAGGTTGGCATCACAAGCAAAAGAGATTATAAAAAGCCTGTTCAAAACGAAGAGCTTCAAAATAAAGTAAATGCTTTTGCGAAGGATAAGATTTATGAAATTTCAAAAGCAGGTAGCAGCAAGCATGAAAGAAGCGATGCCTATACTGCATTGAAAGATGAGTTGATTACAAGCCTTGGTGAAGAAGTTACGGATGCTGAAAAGAAATTAGCAAAAAAATATTACGCAGATCTTCAATGGGATGTGGTCCGCAATATGATGTTGGATGATCGCATTCGTTTGGATGGACGCAACCTTGATACTGTTCGTCCACTTGCTATGGAAGTTGATCCATTACCAACCCCGCATGGTTCAGCTTTGTTCACACGTGGTGAAACTCAATCACTAACAACTGTTACATTAGGAACTCCTTTAGATGAGTTGTTAGTAGAAAGCGCTGCGAAATCTGATTATACAAAATTTATTCTTCATTATAATTTCCCTCCTTTCTCAACCGGCGAAGTGAAAATGATGAGAGGTGTTGGCCGCAGAGAAGTTGGTCATGGCAATCTTGCTATGCGCTCATTAAGGCAAATGATGCCCGGAAATGAATATCCTTACACGGTTCGCGTGGTAAGCGATATCCTCGAATCAAATGGATCGTCATCAATGGCGACCGTTTGTGCAGGTTCACTTGCGCTGATGGATGCGGGCGTTCCTTTTCCAAAGCATGTGAGCGGTGTGGCGATGGGATTGATTACAAGAACAGACGGCAAATATGCCATCCTCACGGATATTTTGGGTGATGAAGATCATCTGGGCGATATGGATTTTAAAGTAACAGGAACACGTGAAGGAATTTGCGGTGTGCAGATGGATATCAAAATTGACGGGCTTAGCATGGACACAATGCGTGAAGCATTGGCACAGGCACGCAATGGCCGCCTTCATATTTTGGATGCGATGTATGAATGCATGCCTGCCGCTCGTGCTGAGGTAAAACCACATGCGCCAAGAATGGTGAAACTGTTTATTGATAAAGAATTTATCGGTGCAGTGATCGGGCCACAAGGAAAAATTATTCAAGAAATCCAAAGGGAAACTGGTGCTACTATCAACTTGGAAGAAGTTGGCAATTTTGGTGAAGTGAGCATTTTCAGCCCTGCCAAAGAAGGCCTGGATAGAGCTGTTGCTTGGGTTAAAGGAATTGTCGCTATGCCAGAAGTTGGAACTGTTTATGAAGGAACCGTAAAAGGCATTAAAGAATTCGGCGCTTTTGTTGAATTCCTGCCTGGCAAACAAGGATTGCTCCATATCAGTGAAATTTCATGGAAACGCCTTGAAAGCATGGAAGGTGTGTTGAAAGAAGGCGACACTGTGAAAGTGAAATTGGTTGGTGTGGATGAAAGAACAGGCAAATTCAAATTGAGCCGCAAGATACTGATGCCAAAACCAGAGCAAAGACCGCAATAATAAAAGCTGTCTTTTTATAAATGATTTGTTTCAAAACAAAGCCTCGCAAATTGCGGGGCTTTGTTTTTATTTTTGATATAAGGCGATGTTTAGAAAACCTTGAAGGTTTATCAAAACCTCTAAAATAATTTAGCTCTCTAAAAAACCTTCAAGGTTTTTGCAGAACTTCTTAAAAGTAAATAATGGACAATTATATTCAGATAACAATTGAATTAAGAGATGACAATCTTTCGGATATTTTGATTGCAGAATTAAGTGATTGTGGATTTGAAGGTTTTGAAGAACAAGACAAATTACTAATTGCCTTTGTGCCTGAAAAAGAATTTGATGAGACGGCATTCGAGAAAATAATTTCAGCTAACGGTGTAGCCTATGCGAAAAAGATAATTAAACAAAAAAACTGGAATGAAGAATGGGAAAAAAGTTTTGATCCTGTGATAATAGAAGATTTCTGTAGCATTCGCGCATCTTTTCATCAACCTATTAAAACTACAAAATATGAAATCATTATCACTCCAAAAATGAGTTTTGGGACAGGTCATCACGCAACCACTTACTTAATGATAAAAGCAATTAGCAATATTGATTGCAAAGAGAGATCAGTGCTTGATTTTGGCACTGGCACGGGCGTTTTAGCAATTCTTTCTGAACTACACGGAGCAAAAAATGTTGTTGCTATTGATAATGATGAATGGAGCATTGAGAATGCCGGGGAAAATATCCAATCAAACAACTGCTCAAAAATTCTGCTTCACAAGGCAAACTCGATAGAAAAGGAAGACAGGGTCGATATCGTTCTTGCAAATATCAACAAGAACATCATTCTTCAGCATTTTACTTCTCTTAAGCAGCATTTGGCAAAGGATGGTATATTAATATTAAGTGGATTATTAACTAGTGATTATACTGATATTGAAGTAGCTGCAAATTCTCAAGGATTGGAAATCATTTCGAGATTTGAAAAAGACGGATGGATATCTCTTATTTTAAAGCCTTGATAGCTGATCTTTTATATCACATGATATGTTAATCTTTTTTTATTATATTTGTTCACCAACTTGAACCCCCTTTTAATGCTAGAAGTACTTCTTATAGTTTTGGCATATCTGATTGGCTCTATCCCTACCGCAATTTGGATAAGCAGATATTTCTTCGATATTGATATTCGTGAATACGGTAGCGGCAACGCTGGTGCTACGAACACTTTTCGGGTGCTCGGTTCTAAATGGGGCAGTTTTGTAATGGTTGTTGATGTATTAAAAGGCGTGGTCGCAACAGGTCTTTATGTTCTCATCCCCTATTATTTACATGATGAATTTGACCGCACCAATTTCATGGTTGGGCTAGGGCTCGCTGCTGTAATTGGTCATATCTTCCCTGTTTGGGCAGATTTTCGTGGGGGCAAGGGCGTAGCAACTTTATTTGGGATGATATTGGCGATTCAGCCCTTGGTTGCCGCTTATTGTGTTGGAGTTTTTCTTTTGGTATTGTATCTAACCAGATTTGTATCATTGAGTTCCATGCTTGCAAGCATTGCATTTGCAATCCTAATTTTATTTATCTTTAAAGAAAAAGAACCTTTATACCGAGGTTTCGCGATTGCGGTGGCCGCACTTGTTGTCTTTACTCATCAAAAGAATATCAGCCGTTTGTTGCGCGGCAGCGAAAGCAAAGTGCCCATTTTGAAATACCGAGATAAAAGAAGAGGTCGCAGACGCCAAACGAAATAGCACTTAGCTATTCAAATTTTCCACCCTTTTAACTACAATTATCCATTCAACCTGCGGCTAGTCAATCGTTTTCGTAGAATTCTTTTTAAAAATGTCAGAATGACGATTATTTTTTCGTACCTTTGCGAACCGTCAGTTTGAATTTACTTGTTTAAATAAAAACTACATAGGATGCTACTTAACTTACTGGAAAAGCTTCAGTTAAAAGACGAAAAAAATTTACTGATTCAAGGTCTTCCTTCTTCAATTGAAAAGCAGTTCGCAAAACTTACATTCGCAAAAAACATTACGCCGCTCCTTCGTGCAAGAAAAATCGATTTTGCTTTGGTGTTCGCTGTGAATGAAACGCAACTAAATGGTATTATCAATGAGATAATGCCTGCCATGCACAGTTCTGCAAAATTATGGGTTGCATATCCAAAGCTCGCTTCAAAAATTGCAACAACACTTAACAGGACTTGCAGTTGGGAATGCATTACATGCACTGGATATGAAAGTGTGGATGAAGTGACACTCGACCATGTTTGGACAGCCCTTTGTTTTCAGAAAACAAAGCAACAGCCTGCAAAAGTTTCCAAAAGAAAATATGCAGAAAGCGCAGTAGCTTAATTGCCGCTATAAAAATTTCACTCTA
>CAIYPC010000580.1 GCA_903927975.1 uncultured Bacteroidota bacterium
AAATATTTTCAAAAGCTTCTTAGTATCCTGAGAAAATATGTTTGATATCAAACCCTTTTACCAAGTCAATAAATGTTGCTAGCACTGGATAATTTGAAAATAAGCTACAGGCGATTATCAAGTACACAATACCAAAAAGGGCTCCCCAAATATGCGCAGAGTGATTGATTCCACCGCCGCCTCTTTTATCGAGTAGATAAGATATTAAAAGATACAAGCCCCCGAATAAAAATCCCGGAATAAATACTGGAATAAAAATCAATCCAACGCCTCTCATCGGATCAAGCAAAATATATGCAAACACAACAGCAGAAACCGCACCCGATGCGCCAAGGCTTCTATAATTATAATTCTCTTTATTTTTTGAATAGGTCGGCAACAAACATACACCCAGTGCAAGCACGTACATCAACAAGTAAAGCCATTCGCCCTTTCCATAAAATATGGCCTTAAACATGGGTTCAACTCCTTGTTGTTCGCGACCATTGCCGAAAAGATATAAGGCATACATATTAAAAAGCAAATGAGGAATATCTTTATGGATCAACCCGCAACTAAAAAAGCGGTACCATTCATTTTGATTGGCAATCGCGGGCGGATAAAATATCAGCTTGTCCATCACATTGCTGTTGCCAAAACCAATAAACGAAACAATGCTGGTGATTGCGATGATGAATATTGAAATGCTTAATCCCATTTTTATTTTTTTATGAATGATGATATTTTTCGTTGCGCAAAATACTGCACGCTCTGTACAATTGCTCCGCTAATATAAGCCTCACCATTTGATGAGGAAAGGTTAATTGCGATAATGACCATTTATGTTGAGCTCTTTTCAAAACGATTTCATCAATGCCATAAGCGCCGCCGATCAGGAACAGCAAATTCTTTGTGCTTTCATTCGCTCTCGATTGAATGAATTGCGCCAATCCTTCCGATGAAAATTCTTTACCTCTTTCATCCAATGCAATCAGATAATCGTCTTTGCTTATATTTTGCAGAATACTTTCTCCTTCTTTCTTTTTCAAATCTTTTTCAGACAATGAAGATGCATTTTTCAATGGTGAAATAATAATCCATTCCACGGGATAATATTTCGAAATCCTTCTCGTGAAATCTTCCACGCCATCTTTAATATATGGCTCGTGATTTTTCCCGACTGACATCAACTGAATTTTCATCCGTTAAAAGTAAGCAATGTGTTCATGCTATAATCCTCAAAATATATGTAAATTTCATCCTTATAATAAACTGTTATGAGAAAAATTTATTTCCTGGTCGCTTTGTTATTGACAAATATTTATTCTTTTTCACAAATACCAAAAGCGCCTGATCGCAAAGAAGGGGATGGCCCATGGTCACAACTGATTATTCGCGGAGTTACATTGATAAACGGAACAGGTGCGCCTGCTGTTGGTCCCGTTGATATTGTTGTTGAAAAAAATCGCATCGTAAATATCGTGAATGTTGGCAGTCCTGGAAGAAAGGTTGATGAGAAGTACCGTCCTAAATTAAAAGAAGGCGGAAAAGAATTGAATTGTGAAGGCATGTATTTATTGCCCGGACTAATTGATGTGCATGGACATATTGGCGGCGAAGCGCAGGGCGTAACTGCTGAATATGTTTTCAAATTATGGATGGCACATGGCATTACTACCATTCGCGATCCCGGATGTTTTAATGGACTTGATTGGACGCTTGATGAAAAACAAAAAAGTGCACAAAATCTTATCACCGCACCAAGAATTTTTGCTTACACGGTCTTCGGTCAAAATGCAAAACAACCAATCGCCAATCCTGAACAGGCAATTGAATGGGTTCATGATAATGCGAAACGAGGCGCAGATGGGATTAAATTTTTTGGTGCAGCACCTGCTATTATGGACGCAGCCATTCGTGAAAATAAAAAAATCGGATTGCGCTCTTGCTGCCATCATGCACAAACAGATGTTGCGCGATGGAATATTTTAAATTCTGCTAGAGCTGGCATGACATCAATGGAACATTGGTACGGATTGCCGGAAGCACTGTTCACTGATAAAACGGTTCAAGATTTTCCGCCAGATTATAATTATGCTGATGAGCAAAATCGTTTTGAAGAAGCGGGCAACTTATGGAAACAGGCAGCGCCGCCTTTTTCAGATCATTGGAACAAAGTGATGAACGAATTGATAGCACTTGATTTCACCATCGATCCAACATTTAATATTTACGATGCTAACAGAGATTTGCAACGTGCAAGAAGAGCTGAGTGGCACGAATTTTATACGATGCCATCACTATGTAAATTTTATGAACCAAGCCGACAATCACACGGATCTTACTGGCACAATTGGGGAACTGAACAGGAAGTTGCATGGAAAGAAAATTATCGTTTGTGGATGGCATTTATCAATGAGTATAAAAATCGCGGAGGTCGGGTAACAACAGGTTCTGATAATGGATTTATTTATCAAACTTATGGTTTCGGTTATATAAGGGAGTTAGAACTCTTGCGTGAAGCAGGTTTCCATCCACTCGAAGTAATTCGTTCGGCAACATTATATGGAGCACAATTATTAGGCGCAGATAAAGAAATCGGTTCTGTTGAAATCGGTAAGCTTGCTGATATGATGATTGTGGAAGAAAATCCTTTACAAAATTTGCAAGTGCTCTATGGAACCGGTGCCATAAAATTAACGGATGACAATAAAGTGGTCCGCGTTGGCGGCGTGAAATACACTATCAAAGACGGCATTGTTTACGATGCAAAAAAATTACTCGCCGATGTAAAGAAAATGGTGGACGATGGAAAACAAAAAACAGGCTGGCAATTGAAGCAGCCTGGTATGCAATAAACCTATTTGCTTTATTATTGATGGAAGCCATATCTGAACCGCGGCACGCAAGTGACGAACCTTGCATATAAAAACAAATTGCTGTGATTTAAACAGGCAGATTGATTTTTATTTTGCAGCCATTGTCAGGGCTACTCTGAATGTTTATTGTTCCATTAAACGATTCCACGCGATTGATCATATTGGCAACGCCTATCCCTTTCTTTTTGCTTTCCACATCAAAGCCTTTGCCATCATCTGCCACAAACATGCGGATATTTTTTTCACCAGCTTCCACCATGATGCTGATTTTTTTTGCTTGCGCGTGCTTTAATATATTATTCAATTGCTCTTGAATAATCCGATAAATATTTAGCTTCAGATCATCATCCATCAATTGTGCTGATCCACTATAATTAAAATCGGTATCAATTTTTGTGGTATCATGAAAAAGGTCGATAAGTCCTTGCAGCATTTCTTGTAGGTACACTTTTTTTGCCGGAGTTACTTTGTATTTGCTCAATGCCCGTATTTCTTCTATAGCGCTATCTAAAAGTTGCATCGATTGTTTGATAATATTTTCGCTGCCCAATTTGTCATGCTCTATGTTACTCAGGTATAATGTTGTGCCCGCCAATATCTGATTGATATTGTCATGCAATTCCTGCCCAATTTTGTTCCTCTCTTTTTCTTCGCCAATTAAAATTGCCCTGATTACTTTTTTTTGTTCTTGGATTTTCTGTTCCGTTACTTTTTGTTCAAGCAATTTTTTTTCGGTGATATTGAGCATTGTTCCTATAATGGTAGGCTTGCCTTCATAAATAGTCCTACTGCCAAAAAGTTCCAATTGACAACGGGTTCCGTCCTTTTTTCTTGCAGCAATTTCATAATGTTCGCTTTCTACTTCACCCGACATGCGCCTCCTTATTTTTTCAGCAACAATTTTGCGGTCCTCTTCATCAAACAGCATTAACGCGTTCATACCAATTGCTTCATCGGGTTCGTAACCCAAAATCTCTTCAAACCTCGGGTTTACATAGATAAATTTATCATCCTGCACAATGTAAACACCGGCTGATGAATGTTCAACAAGTGTTTTGAATTTAATTTGTTGTTGTTGTATCTCAAGTGTTCTTTCTTCTACTTTTTTCTCAAGTGTGTTATTCATTTGTTTCAGCTCAATTGTTGCAACATCCACTTTCTTTTTCAAAATCTGATTGGCTCTTTGATAATAATTTCTGCGCAAAGAAAGTATGACAAGCATGATGAAAATGATTGCAATTAGGATAGCGAGGAAAAATGCTTCTGTCTCGTACCATTTAGGCAATACGTGAAAATTAATTGTCTTATATACATAATCATCCTTGCCAAATCCTTTTCTTTTTCTTATTAGCAATTGATAATAACCGTGGGAAGGTGAGAATAAATTTATTTTATTCAGTTCATCAACGGGCAGCCATTGGTCATGTTCTTTTGCATAGCCTTTTTCTATCAGTTGATATTCCAGCAAATCATTTTCCCGGTTTCCCCAAAACGAGCTTGAGATAGAAAAACCGATGTTCTTTACTTTATTGCTGACATCAAAGCCATTGCTATCGCCGATGTCAGCATTATCCAATAGAATATTATCAATGAAAATAGGAGACGCAGAAAAATTGAAATTTATTGCTGATGGGTTAAAACGCACCAACCCCTCCATGGAAGGCAAGCTGATATCACCATTGGGCAAACGCAAAAATGGTGGTTCCGTCCCCCCATTAAACTCGTTGGTGCGAAGTCCATTATTTGTTGAAAAGCTATAAAAGAATGGAAAATTTTTATTGTCTCGTGAATATTCTATCAGCGATTTTTTTGTGGTCACTAACAACCCATGATTGGTGGGCATCCAAAAATATCCTTTAGCATCTTCTATGAAACAATGCACATAAGCAAGCCTTCCATTATTTTCTGGAAAAGAAGTGACCCCGTTTTTTGTTATGAGAAAAATGCCGTTCCCATAAGTGCTCACCCACGTTAACCCATTTTTCTCGGGCAACACAAACCTGATGTCGTAAGATTGTAGCTCAGGTATTTTCTTTCCTAGCGAATCACCAATATGCTCCCAGATAAAAAGTCCTTTGTGCGTGCCTATGTAATATCTTCCTATAAAATCTTGTTTAATAATTGAGATTTCCGGACTATGTAAATTTTTAATTTGCACGTTGGTAATTTTGCCATTTTCATAATATCCCAGTTGTTCGTCTGCAATAAACCAAACTCTTCCCTCCCTATCTTCTAAAAATATATCAGGATGTCCCATTGCATCCGTTTTTATTGTATCGGGCGAAACGCCAATTTTTAGGCTACGGAATATATATCCATTTGTCGCATACCAGTAATATCCCTTTCTATCTTTTAGCAAGCCATAAATATATTTGTTACAACATCCTGATATTTTGCCTACGTACCGATTGTTCTTGAATAGCAGCCCATTTCCCGCAAAAATGGTTTGGCTATCGGAAAGCAATTGCTGGGAATAAAAAATATCGGATTCTCCATTGGTCAATGGAGCTGTTGTTAGGAAAGAATTTTTTTTATACACATACAAGCCCTCTCGCAAGGTTCCCGTCACAATCAGGTCACTGTCTTTTTCATACACCGTTGATATATCCTCTGGTTTCTGCAGGTTGGAAATTAGCTCTTCAATTTTCAATCTGCCCGACTTTGCTTGACTGATGCGATATAAAAAAGAATCTGCCACACAAAAAAAGTTATCGCCAAAGCGGTTACAAAAAAAAGTGAGGTTATGCTTAGAAACAATTCCGAGCGGCTCTTTTTTTTGCAACCTTCCAAAGGGGGTATAAAAATTTACATAATTGTCTTCGTCAATATAAATAATCTGGTGATTTACAAACTGGACCCTTTCAGGTTTAATATTGTTGATCACTATTTTACACACTAAGCCTTTGCTGTTAAAAACACCGATGGCATTTTTCAACACAACCCAAAAAGTATCTTTATTATATACCCCACCAACAAATTTTCCGGTTCCCGCATTCCAGTCGTTCATTCCGGTAGATGAAGCAGTATGACTAGTTCCTTTTATATAAGAAGGGGGAGGCACTGTGTAATGCAGGTTTTGAAATAGCATACCCTGTTTTTCAACTTGCTGGGTTTCAATATTTGTTATTTTTCCTTTTATAATAGTCGCAATGGAATGATAGTAATAAGAAAATGCCAAGATGGTATCCTCTCCTTTGTTATACATTAAAAAGACCCTAGTAAAATTGTTTTTCATTACACCGGCCTTCGCTTCCACCGGCAAAAAACGATGTCCGTTGAAACGTGTAATGCCCGCATCTGTCCCTATCCACAAAAAATCATTGTTGTCGGGCAAAATGCTATATATGGTATTTTGCAAAAGGCCTTCTTTTTCACCGAAATGTTCTACGTAATATTTATTTGATGAGGATTTAATAACCTGAGCGGTGCCTGCCTGAGCAAGCATGAGAAATCCAAGTAGCGGTATATAAGAAAAAGGGTTGGCTGCAATCATCTGGATAAAGTTTAAAATTCAAATTACTTAGATTTATGCAAATTATAATTTACTGTTTTATGAGTGGCAATTGCATCCCCTTTCATTTGATGCCATCGTTAAACAAAACCAGTTTTTATTTAAACTTCAAATACCCTCTGCGAGACATCGCGTCTTATGCTGTTCGAGGCGTCCTCGCCTCGAACGATTATTTTATCGTCTTTGACGATGATTAAAAGCTAAATCAAGCATTCTATCGCCAGAGGCGATTTAATGCTTGTGCGAGGCGAGGACACCTCGCACAGCTCCCCATAAATTATTTGATCAGATGGTCTCAAACGATGAATCGAAATTGGCGGAATTCTTCTTTACTGCTTTTGCCAACTTCCATGTGAAGATGATTTTTAATAGGGAAGTGATTACTGAGAAGATAAGTATTGATGTCGAAATTATCATTTCTTTATTAAGATATAATGAAACGGATTTGGCTGAATAATTTCTGGCAATATTTTTTAAGAAATAGAAATTTAGATAGATCAGAGGGATAACGAATAAGCATAATAAGATATAAAATATCAACATTGAAATATGAAAGAGCTTGTTGAGCTTTTCGTATGCATGCAATTTGTTTACGAGTTTAATGCCAATGATATCCGTGGCAAAAGAAATAAGACACCAAATCGCAACAAAAGTCATCCCTATAATAGCATCATTTGAACTATGATCGAGCCCTTTGTAAAATCTATAAAATAAAAAAAATAAAAACCCAATCATGATGGCAATATCAAAAATGCATAACCATTTAAAATTGAGCCATTGTTTTGTCATAATAGAAATTCGAGGATTTTTCGATAATACAAACTGCTCGAATAAACCTTGAAGGCTTCTTGATCTGGTTGAAATAATTTTGCTCGCTGAAAAACCTTCAAGGTTTTGGTAAGATGTTGAAATCTTAAATATTTCTCAATCTCTATAATTCAATGCGGGCTTGCGATCACCGAGCAATGCTTTATATTGAAAATCGGGACCCTTTGCTTTGTTGAATTCTTCTGTTGCTTTTTGAATGATAGAATTATCAGTGAACAGATCGATGCCAGTGAGCGCAATTGTTTTTGCGGCAACCATCAATCCTTTAATGCCGATATCAGTTCCGCCGCATGCGGTGGCTTGCCAACTATGCGCAGGCGTGCCGGGCACCCATGTTGCAGCGTTCAACCCAACAGTTGGTAATGTCCAGCTTACATCAGCAACATCTGTTGATCCACCGCCATCATCTTTTTCTTCGGTGAGGGGTTTGATTGTTTTTGCTGTTTCTATGTCGGGTACTTTATAAGTAAATGTTGCCTGAATTTTTTTTGCGAATGCTGTTTCTTTATCAGTATATATTACTCCACCCACCAATTCCAAATTTTTTTGCATTGCTTCTGCCAATGTTTTATTTGGCAACAGATCATAAACACCTCCGGTAATTTCATAATCCATTTTTGTGCCCGTTCCCAAAGCTGCGCCCTCGCCAGCTTTCACGACTCTTGCAAAAACATCCTGCACAATCGATCTATCCTGATTGCGCACATAATAATATGATTCCGCAAAATCAGGCACCACGTTTGGCGCTTTGCCACCATCCGTGATCACATAATGTATGCGTGTGCTCGATGGAACATGCTCGCGCATCATATTCACCATCATGTCCATTCCTTCAACAGCATCAAGTGCAGAGCGACCTTTGTCTGGCGCGGCAGCAGCATGTGCAGCCAATCCATGAAAACGAAATTTTGCGCTGATGTTTGCCATCGATCTTCCGAGCGTGATCTGATTTTCAGATCCGGGATGCCAATGCAAAACAGCATCTACGCCATTAAATAATCCGGCGCGGACCATATACACTTTTCCAGATCCGCCTTCTTCAGCAGGGCAACCAAAAACTTTTATTGTGCCTTTTAATTTTCCTGATTCAATTAATTTTTTCAATTCAATGCCAGCAGCAATAGATGCAACACCAAACAAATGATGCCCGCAACCATGTCCTGATTTCATTCCAGCAATCGGACTTTTTTCTGCAACAGTATCCTGCGATAATCCAGGAAGTGCATCAAACTCAGCAAGGATACCGACTACAGGCTTTCCGCTTCCGTAAGTTGCAACGAATGCTGTCGGAATTTCTGCAACGCCAGCTTCCACTGTGAAGCCATTATCTTTTAATGTTTGTTGTAATAATGCTGTGCTTTTATATTCTTTATATCCCACTTCTGCCCAACTCCAAATTTGCAATGCTTTTGTTTTGTAAGAATCGTATTGAGATTGAATATCGCTGACGGCTTGTGTTTTTAATGAAGCAGCAGGATTGTTTTTTTTCTGTGCATCAACGAGTGATGCTGTTAATAATAAAACAAGGATAAATGTTATTGATTTTTTCATAATCTATTTTTTGTTGTCAAATGTTTTTAAAATTATTTTTTAATCTTTTTCAATTGGCGATATTAAATTGTTAATGCATCACAACGGATTGAAATCCGTTGCTACAATATACACCGAGGCTACGCCTCTGCACGCACTAACTATGAACTTTTATTCACCATTGACCATTCACCTCGCTATTTACTGTTCCGATAATCCAACGCAGGTTTTCTATCTCCGAGCAAAGCTTTATATTCAAAGCCTTCGCCTCTGTCTTTTTTAAATTCTTCTGTTGCTTGTTCAATCAATTCTTTTTTTGTGAGTAGATCGATTCCCATCAACACCATCGTTTTTGCTGCGACCATCATTCCTTTCATGCCGATATCAGTTCCGCCGCAAGCAACAGCCTGCCAGCTATGAGCAGGTGTTCCGGGGATCCAAGTTGCAGCGCCAAGACCAACCGTAGGCACATTCCAGCTAACATCCCCAACATCAGAAGAAGCAGGTCCTTTTGTTATTGTTTCAGACAAAGGCTCGATCATTGAAACAGATTCAATAGGAGGTGCTTTGTAATTAAATGTTGCCTGAATTTTTTTTCCGAATTCTATTTCGGCTGGCGTGTAAGTAATCCCTCCAACCAATTCTAAATCTTTTTGCATGGCAACCGACAAAACTTTATTGGGAAGAATATCATAATCGCCATCGATAATTTCATAATCCATTGTGGTGCCCGTTCCCATTGCTGCGCCTTCAGCAGCTTTCACGATACGATCAAAAATTTGTTTGTCAACCTCTCTGTTGTAGTGACGAACGAAATAATATGACTCCGCAAAATCAGGAACCACATTCGGCGCTTTGCCGCCATCCGTGATTACATAATGCACTCTTGCATCAGAAGGAATATGTTCGCGCATCATGTTCACCATATAATCCATCCCTTCAACAGCATCAAGCGCAGAGCGACCTTTGTCGGGCGCCATTGCAGCATGTGCAGCCAATCCGTGAAAACGAAATTTTGCAGAAATGACAGCTAGCGAATTTGCATAGGCAACTGCATTATTAGTAGAAGGATGCCAATGAACAACTACATCTACATCTTTAAATAACCCGGCGCGGACCATATACACTTTTCCGGCGCCGCCTTCCTCAGCAGGTGTGCCGAATAATTTTATGGTTCCACTCAAATGATTTTGTTCCATTACTTTTTTTAGTTCGATGGCAGCGGCGACGGATGCAGTCCCAAAAAGATGATGCCCACATGCATGACCCGCAATTCTTCCGAGCGATTTTTTTTCGGGCACCGAATCTTGTGATAGACCCGGCAATGCGTCAAACTCAGCAAGGATGCCTATTACAGGCTTCCCACTCCCAAACGTGGCAACGAATGCAGTAGGCATATCTGCAACGCCAGCATCCACTTTGAATCCGGCATCTGATAAAGTTTTTTGATGAAGTGCAGAACTTTGCGATTCTTTATATCCAACTTCTGCAAAGCCCCATATTTGCAAGGCAATTTTTTTTAGGTCATCATATTTAGATTGCAGATCGCTGATTGCAGTCGCTTTTATTTTCTCTGTAGGATCGATACTCTTTTTTTTCTGCGCAGAAATAGTTGTCGCGAAAACGAAACAAATAATAACGGTAATGAACAAACGAAATTTTTGCTGCATGTTTAAAATAGTTTTGGTAATGAGAAATGTGCGGTGAAAGTTAGCAATGGCAATTCAATATAAAAATTAAAATTGAATTTGAAGACGGATTTTTATTGCGGAGACGGGTGGGGTTTGTGGTTTGTAGTTTTTGGTTTGTGGTTGGTTCGTGCGGAGGCGTAGCCTCGGCGCATATTGTAGCAACGGATTTCAATCCGTTGTAAAGAATGGAAAAATGGCGAGGTCGTTGTAGAGACGTTGCACTGTCACGTCTCTACGGGGATCTGCATACAAAGGCATAACACAATATTTTTTGGCAGATAAAAAGAATAATGATTTATTTGATTTCAATTTTGCTGATTCGACCGGAAACTAAAGCTTAATAGTAGTACAACCGATGAACGGATTGCGACGCAAGAATGTTCAATCGGAGTTAATTAGTTCATATCAAAATCGCTCTCTTGTATTTTGTATTCTTGTTCCTTGCCTCTTGTGTCTTCTTCTTTAAACCCTACACCTCAAACCTTCCACCTTCGCGTCAAAACACTTCCCCTAAATTCACTGCAATGCCTCTGGATCCACCGGTGCCCCAGCCATAGTCGATGCAAAGATTTGTGCGGGAAAATTTATTTAGTTTAATGCGAAGACCAATGCCATAGCCCGGCTGAATTGCATCAAAAGTTTTGAAAGATGCATTACCATCTAACGTTGATGCACGTGTGGAAAATGTTTCTGCGTTCGCAAATATCACTCCGCCGAATAAACCATTTGCTGTGATGTTGAAACGATATTCTGTTTCGAGATAAAGCATGTCGCTACCTCTGTAGCGCCCTTGTATAAATCCTCTTCCCGTATTCACATAAGCGTCCCACCCGGTGCTTGGTAAAAGCAGGTAGGGTGTTTTGCCTCCGAAAGTGAACCAGTTGTAACTCCATAATGAAATGATATTATCAGAGCTTGCAGGGAATTTTTTATATCCTTTATATTCAAACAATAGTGATTGCCAATTTGCATCGCTGCCCATAAAAGTGAACTTGGGGCGATAGGACAAATTGATATAAGAACCATTTTCTGGGTTGATGGAATTTCTTCTTGAATCATATAACAAATTGAAAGTAGGGCCAACTGCCGTTTCTTTTTTGGTAAGACCATAACTTTCAAAATCTGTTTTCATGCCTGAATCCGCATCAATCTCATAAATATTCCAGTATAGATCTACATCCAGACCGATGCCTGCATAAAAATTTTTTGCAACAAAGCGCGATACATTTTGATGAAGCCGCAAATAAGAATAATTGATCATGTAGCCGTCAGCTAATGTGCTTTGTGTTCCCAACCCATAAGTGTATGAGGGATATTGCAGATAGCGCCAATCAGATTGAAAATTATATTTCCCATTCTTCGACCAAATATTTGTTTGTAGCGGTAATATGATTTGTTTGTACTGCGAGTAGGTGATGCTGGTGAGCACAGTCGAAAGATTTTCGCCTTCTTTTGCACCATTATAAAAAGCAATATTGCCGCTTAATATAGCAGCAAAGCCAGTTTGCAAAGTGTACCCTGCTGCGGGTATAACCGAAATGTGTGCGTGTGATGTTAGTAGTGCGCCAGTGTCAGCTCTTGGCTTTGATTGTTTTCCGAAGAGGCTTCTGGCAACATCGGGCAAATCGATTTGTTTCAGTGAGTCGTAATAAAAGAACCCGTGCTTTTTTATTGCGATAGTACTATCCTGCGCTTTAGCGGTGATTGAAAATAGGACAAGTGAAAATACCAAAGATATTTTTGAGGTAAAATTCAAATCAGGGTTCTGTTTTTTCTTTGATGTTATTGAATTGTTAAGTGATAAACTGCTGCTCAAAAAAGCAGTTGTAAAGGTTGGTGTTTGACAAAGTCGGCGGTGGTAAAGTTTAATTCACATAGGAACTGATGCACGAAAATTACAACATTATCATCAATCGCATTTATCTGCGGCATTATTCTGTTATCAATTAACTGAACCTTCGCAATAACCTTATTACTGCATGCGAAGGATACAACGTAAAAAGCGTTATTAAAGTTGCTTGATAAGATGTTATCTTTTGTGTAGCGCGGGATCACAAAGATGCACCCAGGAGTTTAAATTTAAGCCTTGGCTATTTTTTTATAACAATCGCGGCAAAGGGGTTTTTCCATTGATGAAGATTCAAATTCTCCACAACTATGGCAAACGGCTTCTTCGAAAAAAGGATTTTCAAATTGAACCCAAACATTGTAGCAACTTGGGCAGTATGGTTTTGACGGGTT
>CAIYPC010000581.1 GCA_903927975.1 uncultured Bacteroidota bacterium
GGGGATTAGAGTTTTGCAAGTTTTTAAAATTGCTTCTTTTCTTTTTTCTATGAAATTAAAAAGGCGGTTCACATCAGCCATAATATTTCTGTCGGACGTGAGTAAACAGTGGTCGCCATAAATTGTAGATGTTTTCTCATTCAAGTTGCCTGTGCTCACAAAACCATAATGCATGGTATGGTTGTTCATGCGTTTTTTTATCATGCACATTTTTGCGTGCACTTTCATATTCGGAATGCCGATGAGCACTTTCACTCCTTCATCTTCTAATCTTTCTTTCCATTCAAGATTTGCTTCTTCTTCAAACCTTGCTCTTAACTCAAGTATCACTGTTACCTGTTTTCCATTTCGCACGGCATTGATAAGGGCATTAATGATTTTCGAATTGGATGCAAGACGATAACAAGTAATTTTTATGGCAGTCACATTCGTGTCGATTGCGGCTTCACGCAACATATCGATCACAGGGTTGAAAGAATGATATGGAAAATGAAGCATCACATTTTTTTCCAGCACAACATCTGTAACACGCGGAGTCTTTACTAACAATGGATGAACGAATGGTTTTTTTCTTTGTCCTTTTTTCGGGAATACATCGGGAAAGTCCATAAAATGGCGAAAGTTGTGTATGCGTCCGCCGGGAATAAGGTTTCCTTTTTTAAGATTTAATCTTTTTACTAAATAGTCAAGCAAACCTGCATCCATGTCCTTATCATAAACAAATCGAACTGGCTTTCCCTTGCGGCGATTCCTTACGCCCTTTTCAATTTTTTGTATAAGCGTTGTGGACACATCATTATCAAGATCGATTTCTGCATCACGCGTTAACTTGAAAACCCATGATTCGTATTTGTCATAACCGAAATAAGAAAAAATATTTCTCAGGTTGTATCGAATGATATCTTCCAGCAAAATTATCTGATGTTCATCCGCATTCGGTGATGGCAATATAACGAACCTCCCCAGTACTCGACTTGGCACTTCAATCAGTGCGTATTTTTTTTTCATGCTCCCATCTTTTCTCGATAGCACCACAGCCAAATAAATTGATTTGTCGCGCAGATAAGGAAACTGCGGAATGCTTTCAACCATCAACGGGATAATGTTCGAACGCACTTCTTCTTCAAAATGTGTCTGGATAAATTTCTGCTGATCTTTATTCACCTGCTTTTCATTGATAAGAAAGATTTTTTCTTTCTCCAATTCTTTGCGGATGTCTTCCCAGATCTTGTTGAATTCTCCTTGTTGTTCTAACACTATGGATTGTATCTCATCCAAAATTTTATCGGGAGATTGTTCGAGATGCATGTTGATTTTTGATTTGCCAACCAATTCAATCATGCGGCTAAGTGTAGCAACACGAACGCGGAAAAATTCATCCATGTTATTGGAGAAGATTCCGAGAAATTTTAATCGTTCTCTTAATGGAACAGTAATATCTGCTGCTTCTTGTAGCACTCGACCGTTGAAAGAGAGCCAGCTAATATCTCGAACAATAGTTTTGCGTTTCATTTCATTCATTTTCGCTACTTTTTTGCAAAGTAGACTGTGAAAGGATGCGGTAAATTAATTAATTATTAAGTCTTTGACCATGATTTAACCGATTAAATGAGAACTATGATTTTTAAAATTTGCTTTTTTTCTCAAAGTCCGATTATAAGCAAATCATAGCCCATCGGTAAATTAGCAAGAATCATAGTTTAACTTTACACAACAATGAGCAAAGAGTATAAAAAAATAAGTTGCGGAACTGGAAGCTTTGGCGATGATGCACAAAAATTGTGATATTGAATTTTGGAATGAAAATGGCGTCAAAACGATTATCCACGACCAATTACGGGATCTTTATACAAAAGAAGGAATTGAATACCTGAAAACGGCTAAAGGATTAAAGATTAGGCTGGAGGGGCTGATTAAAGTGGATGGAAACAGCCTTCAAACCAGTGCTAATCCACATTGTTAGTAAAAGAAGCTAAAAAACATTTAATTCTTTTTGATAATTAGATAGATTTTGCGACCTTTGCCGTCCTAAATTTTAAGTTCATGGCGAGAGTATGTCAAGTTACAGGTAAAGTTCCAGTGAGCGGCAACAGCGTTTCTCACTCAAACATCAAAACCAAACGCAGGTTTTTACCAAATTTACAGACAAAGCGTTTTTTCTTAGCTGAAGAAGACAAGTGGATCACACTGAAGGTTTCTTCAGAAGGAATCCGCACCATCAATAAAAATGGTTTGTTCATTACGGTAAAAAAGTTAAGAGCTGAGGGAGTAAAAATATAATGTGAAAATTTCCCAATTGCTCAATGACACAATTGAGAAATTTTAGAATTTTCAAATTAGTTTAGAATTTTCAAATTAAATATTATGGCAAAGAAAGGAAGTAGGGTTCAGGTGATTTTAGAGTGCACCGAGCATAAGACCAGCGGAAAGCCTGGCACAAGCCGCTATATTAGCACAAAAAACAAAAAGAACA
>CAIYPC010000582.1 GCA_903927975.1 uncultured Bacteroidota bacterium
CTTCACAAAAACTTCCTATCACTGTTGTTATATCTTCTATTGGTTATAAAACACAGGAGTTTGTGATAACAGAAAATGGCAACAACCCAATTTCCATTTCTTTAAACACACAAAGCATTTTGAATGATCAGGTTGTGATAACAGCATCACGCATTCCGGAAAGCATTTTGCGCTCGCCCGTTACCATTGAAAAATTAGATTTGCGAGCCATTAAAGAAAGCCCAGCACCCAGTTTTTTCGATGCGTTAGAATCAATCAAAGGAGTGCAGATGACAACACTCAGCCTTGGCTACAAAGTGCCGAATACAAGAGGTTTCAGTGGCACTACCAACTCTCGCTTTTTACAAATGGTGGATGGCGTAGATAATATTTCTCCTGGCATTGGTGCACCGGTTGCAAATGCAGTAGGACCAACTGAACTTGATATAGAAAGTGTGGAACTTATTCCCGGCGCATCTTCTGCTTTGTATGGATTAAATGCAGTGAATGGCATTTCAAATATGAAAACGAAATCGCCATTTCAATATCAGGGTTTGAGCGTTTATCAAAAAATAGGTGTGAACCACATAAACGATAAAGATCACAATGCGGCTCTTTATTCAGAATCAGCTATCAGGTGGGCGCAAGCAATCGGGAAAAAATTTGCGTTCAAAGTAAATGCATCTTACTCGCAAGGCACCGATTGGATTGCGAACAACACACACGATCAGTATTTTGACGTGGGCAATAAAACAAATCTTTCATTGGCAACAGATAATCCTGCAGCGGACATGATCAATCGCTATGGAGATGAATATAATAGCGATCTGAAAACAATTACACTACAGGGGAAAAAATATGATGTGAGCAGAACGGGTTATTATGAAAAAGACCTCACAGATTATTCCATCAAAAACGTAAAAGTTGATGCTTCGCTTCATTACAAACTGTCATCTACAACCGAAGCTTCTTACACATATAGAATTGGAACTGTGAGCAACTTTTATCAGCGCGGAAATCGCATCCGTTTGAATGGCGAACAAATTCAACAACATGCTTTTGAATTAAAGGGAAGCGATTTCGATATCAAAGCTTATTACACCCATGAGAACACAGGCAACTCAGTTAACCTTCGTCCACTGGCAGAAAATATTGATCTTGCATTCAAAAAACCAACACAATGGTATAATGATTACACCACTGGTTTTAATAATGCATATACAGCAAATGGTGGAAATATTGCTGCATCGCATGATGCCGCACGAGCCGCTGCAGATGCGGGACGATTTCAACCTGGCACACATGCTTTTGATAGCGTGCTAAATAAAATAAGCCACACCAATAATTGGGATACTGTTGGAGCAGCATTGATCCTCAAAACAAGTTTCGTTCATCTGGAAGGACAATATGATTGGTCAAGAATTATTCCATTCGTGCAGATATTAACTGGTTTCAATTATAGAAATTATATTGTTAACCCCGATGGCAACAACTATGTGAATCCAGCATCATTTACAAACCCAAAAGAATCAGCAAGCAGCTTTAATTATTACAGCTATGGCGGTTTTATTCGGGCAGGCAAAAATTTGTTAGATGACAAATTAAAATTGACTGCATCATTGCGCATAGATAAATCAGAATATTTCTCAGCAAAATTAAATCCGCGAATAGCAGTTGTTTATTCTCCTGAACAACAACATAATTTCCGCTTGTCGTTTCAAAATGGATATCGCTTTCCAACATTGTTTGAAGGATTTGCTTATGTGAACAATGGCGGCGTGCGTAGGCTTGGTGGATTGCCAGTGGTCTCGCAGCATCTTGGCGTGTTTGAAAATTCTTATCTCAACACATCTGTAACGGCTTTTAAAAATGCAGTAAATGCAGATGTGAACAATGGCACTTCACAAAGTGATGCTATTGAAAAAGATAATAACATTTTAGTAAAAAGCACTTACACTTATATTCAGCCTGAACATATCAACTCTTTTGAAATTGGCTACAAAGGGATTTTGTTTGACAATAAATTGTTTGTTGACATAGATTATTATTTCAGTTTTTATGATCACTTCATTGGTCAACTCGATGTAACACAACCTTACAAAGGAACAATAGAAACCAGCGATAGTACTGCGTATTATGTATACAACGGTGGCAAACAGGTGAACAAATATAAAATGTGGACCAACTCTACAAGCATTGTAACCAATCAGGGAATTGAAGCAGGTGTTACTTATAATTTCTATAAAAAATTCAACATTAATGCAAACACAAGCTATGCAGCATTGGCAAGTGTTTCATCAACAGATGCATTTACTCCTGCGTTTAATACTCCCACATGGATTGTAAATGCGTCTATTGGTAACCGTGAGATATTGAAGAATACGGGATTTAATATTGGCTGGCATTGGCAAAGTGCATTTTATTGGAACAGTCCGCTTGCAACGGGAACCGTGCCCGCTTACTCAACAGTTGATGCACAAGTGAATTATCGCATCACGAATTTATTTACCACAGTAAAAATTGGAGCGACAGATATTTTCAATCACAGATATTATCAATACATTGGTGGACCAACTATCGGCGCGTTCTATTATACAACCCTTGTGTTTGATCTTAATGGCAAAAAGAGCAAATGAGCAAAGAAATTGATATAGAAAATATTTCATCAGAAAAAAACCAACAAGAAGAAACCGGGAACAATCTGTTTCCGGTTTTTCTGAAGTTGGAGAATTTGCGATTGCTAATTATTGGCGGCGGAAAAGTTGGGTTTGAAAAAATGAATGCAGTGCTTCAAAATGCTCCTGCCACTTCTGTTAAATTAGTTGCAACGCAAATCAGTGAGGAAGTAAAAGAATTGACCGAAAATTATAGCAACGTTGAATTAATCGAAAGACCGTATCATGTATCAGATCTTTACACATGCGATATTGTGATAGCTGCGGTGGATGATAAAGAAATGAGTACACAGATTTGGATTGATGCAAAAGAAAATAATAAACTAATCAACGTTGCAGACAAACCAGAACTCTGCGATTTTTATCTCAGCTCGATTGTAAAAAAAGGAAATCTAAAAATTGCCATTTCAACAAATGGAAAATCGCCCACCATTGCAAAGCGCATTAAGGAAACATTGAATGAAGCAATGCCGGAAGAAATTGATGATGTACTTCACAATATGGAAACGATCAGAAAAAATATCAATGGCGATTTTTCTGAGAAAGTGACCAAGCTAAATGATATTACCAAAGTGCTGGCTGCAAAAAAAATTGTTCTCGAAGAGCCTGTCATACCAGCGCAAAAGAAATGGCAGCAGATCGTGAAATGGTGCCTGTTTGCATTTGTGTTCATGATCATAGGGCACACTATTTTATCGTTCGTTCCATTCGAAAAAATATTCGCGAGCATCCAGACCATTCCTGATCATATTGATACAAAATCTTTTTTGCTGATGTTGCTCACCGGTTTTTTAGCTCAAATGGTTGACGGCTCATTGGGTCTTGGCTACGGAACTATATCAACCACATTTTTATTAGCGACAGGAGTAAGTCCTGCCATTGTGAGCAGCCGCGTGCATTCCGCCAGGGTTTTTTCAAGTGGTGTTTCAGGCTATAGTCATCATCGTTTTGGCAACATCAACAAAAAATTATTTAAAGCATTGGTGATACCCGGCATCATCGGTGCCATCATCGGTGCAACGCTTGCATATTGGGGTCAGAAGTATGCAACGATTGTTCGTGTGCCGCTTTCTTTATACACCATTTATCTGGGCTATTATATCATCCGAAAAGCATTCAATAAAAATAAAAAATCGACCAAAGTAAAAGGTGCGGGATGGCTTGCATCAATAGGTGGTTTTTTAGATGCGTTTGCAGGTGGCGGTTGGGGCGCGTTGGTAACGAGTACATTAATTTCTAAAAGAAGAAACCCACGTTATGTGATTGGCTCCGTTTGTCTCGCAGAATTTTTTGTTGTGCTATCAAGTGCCATCACATTTTTCATTTTGCTAAGGCATATTCCTATTGGCGATGTGCTGGGGCTTGTTATTGGCGGCATTGTGGCAGCACCTATTGCGGCAAGGCTCGTGGGGAAACTGCCAATGAAAACTATGTTCTTTTTAGTGGGAAGCCTGGTGATAATCACAAGCATCACTACATTGTGGAAAGCAGCTTCTATTTTGCTGCATGTTTAGTGCTCAAAGAGATTTGTATATCTCAGCTACTTTAATCATAATCATTTTTTCAACACAGCATAAATTCCGGATGCAATTTTGATCAACATTTATTTTTTTGAGCTAACTTTTTGATGCTTTTAATTTC
>CAIYPC010000583.1 GCA_903927975.1 uncultured Bacteroidota bacterium
ATATTTTTTTTCCAGAACTTTTCTTCAAAACTATTTTGGCTGGGCTTGCAACTGTATTGCCATTGTTGTTTATTTTTTCCAGCACTTCTGAAAACCAATCACCTGCTTCTGCTTCATAATCCGTATCACATTTTTGTAGCGACACAATTCTTTCTCCTCCCAATTTCTGTAGTTGTTGATCCACATCTTCTCCAGCTTTGCAAAATAGGGGATAGGCTGTATCACCAAGCGCAAGCACACTATATTTTAATTTGTCGAACTTAAAACCGTTGTTATGAATATGATCGTAAAATTTTTTTGCCGCAGCAGGTGGCTCGCCTTCACCTTGTGTGCTGATCACTGTAAAAAAATATTCTTCTTTTTGTAAGTCAGGTAAACGGTATTGATCAAGGCTCACCAATTTTGCATGAACACCGTTCTTCTTTGCCTTGGCTGCAAAATCAGAAGCAACCTTTTTTGAATTGCCAGTTTCTGTTCCGTAAGCAATGGTGATTTTAGTTGAATTGCTGGCATTTGAAACAACGACTTCGGTTTCTTTATTCGCAATTGTAGCGGATATATATCCATTCAACCAAATTAATTCTTCTTTGCTAGAACTGCTGATTAGGTCTTGAATAATTTTTAATTTGTTTGCTGTTAACATCGTCTATTACTAATTAATAGTTTGAATTATTTAATATCCCAACGGATTGAAATCCGTTGCTACAATTTGAGCCGAGATTATGCTTCTACAAGCACCGACTCTGAACTATAAACTCTGAACTTCCTTACGCTCTCACCGAAATATCTTTTCTCTTTGCCACCGGCGCAAAATAATTTTCCTTGCTATTGCTGTTTTCTTTCCATTGAAATTGTTGATGCAATGCCGCTACTTTCCCGATAATAACCAACGTTGGCGAAACGTAATTGCTATTGCCAAATTTCTCCGCATAGTCATGCACGTTACAATTGTAAACATTTTGCAATGGCGTTGTTGCCTGTTCAATAATAGCTACATGTTTATCCTCGCCAATATTGTTTTCTATCAATTTGGCAATCAGCAAATCCAATGTATCGGATGACATATAAAAAACTAATGTATCATCTGTTTGGGCTAAATCTTTCCACTCATTATCATTCAGCACATTCATTTTATAATAAGTCAGAAAGCGAACAGCAGTTGAGTGATCTCTTGCTGTCAATGGAATCCCTGCATAGGCGGCAGCGCCCAATGCAGCCGTTACACCTGGCACAATTTCATATTCAATTTCATTGGCTAACAATGCCTGCAGTTCATCCAGCACATTAGAAAAAACAGAAACATCACCACCTTTCAATCGAACTACAAATTTGCCTTGCAATGCATAATCAACCATCAATTCATTGATCGTTGATTGTGCAGTGGAAGCTCCTTTGCGGCATTGTTTGCCAACATGCAGCACCAACGCTTCTTTGTTCACGTATTCTTCCAGAATAATTTCACTAACAAGCCTATCCGTAATTACAACATCAGCTCTTTGTAAATAACGAAGTGCTTTTAATGTAAGTAATTCCGGATCGCCAGGACCTGCGCCGGCGATAATTACTTTGCCTTTATGTTGTTTATTTTTCAAATGCATTTTTTAAAGAGTTTTAATGTAGAAGGTTTAAGGAAGAAGGCGTGTCACGAATTGTATTCCTTACACCCTATACCTTTTGCCTTATACCATCTTATTGAATCATGCAAGCTCCAACTGTCACATTGCTGGTTTCATCAATCAAAATAGCGCCACCATTTGTTCTTAATGCTGCATAAGAATCATAAGCAAGTGGTGATGCGGTTTTAATCGTTGCTCTTACAATATCATTCAGCCCTGCTTGTTGCAGATCATAATTCTTTTGAAGTGTGTTCACATCCAGTTTATATTCTATTTCTTTCACCACACTTTTTACAGTTCGGCTATTAATTTGCAGTAAATATTTGTTGCCTTTTACTAACGGTTTATTGTCCATCCAGCATAAAAGCACTTGCAATTCCTGACTAACGGAAGGTTTGTTTTCATTCTTCACAATCACATCGCCGCGACTGATATCAATATCATTTTCCAATTGAAGGATCACGCTTTGCTGCGCGAACGCTTCTTCCGTTTCTTTTCCTGAAATTTCAATTGATTTTATTTTGCTTGATAATCCTGAAGGAAGAACTGTTACCTCATCTCCTTTTTTATAAATGCCGCTAATTATTTTTCCTGCATAACCGCGATAATCATGAAGCTCCTCGGTTTGCGGGCGAATGACATATTGAACAGGGAAGCGTGCGTGCGTAAGATTGACATCATTTTCCAACTTCACATTTTCCAGCAGCTCCAATAATGTAGTTCCTTCAAACCAATTCAGGTTTTCAGATTTGTCAACAATATTATCTCCCTTTAATGCACTGATTGGAAGATATGTCACGTCTTTCAACCCTAATGTTTTTGCATTCTTCGCATAATCGATCACGATATTATTAAACACATCCTGCGAATAATCTGCCAGATCCATTTTATTAATAGCAACTACAATATGTGGAATATTCAGCAGCGAAGCGATGATAGAATGTCGGCGTGTTTGTTCAACAACACCATGCCGCGCATCCACCAAAATAATGATCAGGTTTGCATTGGATGCACCTGTTACCATATTTCGGGTATATTGAATATGACCCGGCGCATCGGCAATAATGAATTTGCGTTTCGGTGTAGAGAAATATTTATAAGCAACATCAATCGTGATGCCTTGTTCGCGTTCTGCCCGAAGACCATCAGTGAGCAATGCCAAATCAATTTCCCCATCTTCTTTATTTCTACTTTGCTTTTCAAGTGCTTCAAGCTGATCGATCAAAATGCTTTTGCTGTCGAACAGCAAACGCCCAATCAGCGTGCTTTTGCCGTCATCCACACTTCCTGCGGTTATGAAACGTAATAAATCCATTGACATGTATGATTTTAAATGTATGATGTACGATGGTTTTAATTTCGTACAGTCATTATTAATTTTTAATTTTTTCTTTCAAGCCGCATTTTCATTGGCATATTGAGTCATTTTCAAATTTTCACATTAGAAATATCCGTTCTTCTTTCTGTCTTCCATTGCCGCTTCTGAAACCTTATCATCAATTCTTGTCTCGCCACGCTCACTTGTTTTGGTTGCTGTTATTTCATTTATGATATCATCAATGCGTGTTGCGACAGATTCAACTGCAGCAGTACAAGTCATGTCGCCAACAGTTCTATATCGCACATTTTTTTTCAGTACAACATCTGTATCATCCAAACGAATAAAAGAAGACACCGCGACCAATTGTCCTTCATGTTCTATCACATCACGTTCGTGCGAAAAATAAATAGATGGCAGATCGATTTTTTCTCTTCTTATATAATTCCAAACATCAAGCTCGGTCCAATTGCTGATCGGGAATGCGCGGACGTTCTCGCCCTTATTAATTTTACCATTGTAAATGTTCCATAACTCCGGTCTTTGCAATTTCGGATCCCATTGACCGAACTCATCGCGCACAGAAAAAATTCTTTCTTTCGCACGTGCTTTTTCTTCATCACGTCTGCCGCCGCCAATACATGCATCGAATTGAAATTCTTCAATCGTGTCAAGCAGCGTGAAAGTTTGCAATTGATTTCTGCTTGCAAATTTTCCTTTTGGCTCCGTCAATTTTTTTTCTCTGATGGTGTCTTCCACTTTTCTGATAATCAGTTTCTCGCCAATTTCATTCGCCAACTTATCTCGGTGATCAAGTGCTTCGGGAAAATTGTGACCAGTGTCAATATGAACCAGTGGAAAAGGAAATTTTCCCGGACGAAATGCTTTTAGCGCCAGATGAACTAATGTGATGGAATCCTTGCCACCGCTGAAAAGCAGGGCAGGTCGCTCAAATTGTCCAGCCACTTCACGAAAAATGTGAATAGCTTCTGATTCTAATTGGTCGAGATAATCTAGACCCCTAGCCCCTAAAGGGGAGTTCGGGTGAGATTCATTATATGTTGTATTAGTGCTCATTTCAAAAATTAATTTTATCGCTTTTCTACTGCGTTATTTGAGAGTTTTCCAACGCCCCTTTAGGGGAAGGGGTATGCAATCCACATTCCTTCTTACTCGCGTCTTCCCACCACCATCTTCCTGCACGAAAATCTTCTCCGCTTTTAATAGCTCTTGTACATGGCGCACAGCCGATGCTCACAAAACCTCTGTCGTGCAAAATATTATATGGAATGTTGTGCTCGCTGATGTATTCGCGTACTTCTTCTGTAGTCCACAAAAGCAGTGGGTTATACTTAATGATTTTATTTCCTTCATCCCATTCAATCAACTGCAAATTTTTTCTATCAGGGGAATGCTCAGCACGTAAACCTGTTACCCAAACTTCATTTCCTGTCAATGCTCTTTTCAATGGCTCCACTTTTCTTATGAAGCAACATTGCTTTCTATTGTCAACAGATTCGTAAAATGAATTGGGTCCTTTTTCATTGACAAAGTTTTCGAGTAATGAATGATTGGGATAATATGCTTTTATTCTTGCTGAATATTTTTCATTGGTGGAGTTCCATACAGAATATGTTTCTGCGAAAAGCCTTCCTGTGTCTAATGTGAAAATGGAAACAGGAATATTTTTTGATAATATGGCATGGGCAATCACCTGATCTTCTATGCTGAAACTGGATGAGAAGGTCACTTTGCCCTGAAATTCTACAGAAAGAAATTCAAGCGCTTCATTGAATATTAGTCTACTAGTTTGGTAGGTTATTCTATCTATTTTTTCTTTCAGCGTATTATCCATTTTTTAAATTAGTTAAGGAAGTAATGAATCAATGATGGGAAACAATGAATCAACAGCGGCAACTGATGATGCAACAGAAGAAAATACGTTTATAAATAGAAAAATGATTCATATATATAAGTCTACCAATATTATGGACAAAAGTACCGCAGAATGAGGGATTAAAAAAATTAAATCGCAATTGTTTTAGCGCTTTAACATGTTTCCCCCTGTTTGTTAAATTATCTAACTAATCATTAATTTCACCCGCATATTTTGATTCTTTTTAAATACAAGGCATGTCTATTGAAAAAAACATAAAAACTACTGTTTGGCGAGATATATTCCGGCTCATTCTTCCTTATAAAAACAAATTCTTTTGGGTTGTTCTGTTGAGCTTATTGGGCACTGGCGCTACTTTGGTTGAGCCTTTGATCTATCGCGAAGCGATCAATGATGTAGCCGGCTTATTCGTGAAGCAGGCAAAGGAAGAGGTTAGGAAAGAAATAGGTTTTGAAGCTGAAGATGATGGATTGTTTCCCTCAACTGATCAAAATGCCGTTGCCCCACCTTCAAAAGATACTGTTGCAAAGAGAAACGCAACAGGTAAAATAAAAAAGCCCGCAACTAAAACAAATCATAAAAAGAAAAAAGAGGCACACACGCAAACTCATGTTGCTTCACGCTCACCTGAACAGGCGCTGGATACGCTTATATGGGCAGTGGTACTTTTGTTTTTGATAAATCTTATTGGCACCATCATCTGGCGCATTGGCGAGAACAATAATGTAAAACTTTCCTGCCTCATTGAACAACGTTTTATACAAAACACGTTTTCGCACGTGCTGAGCCTGCCGCTTGGCTTTTTCAGCAAGCGATCAAGCGCAGCGGTTGCAAAACAAATCGATCAATCAGAAGAAGTTTCTGCTATCGTGAATGGTTTTGCGCAGCAAATACTTCCGGAGATTATCAGTTTGTTGGGGATATTGGTTATTATGTTCTGGCAAAACATTTCGCTCACTGCAGTTGCACTTATTATTATCCCTTTTTATTTATTGATTGCATGGCGATCAGCAAAAAAATTAGAATCAGGGCTCTCAGATTATTATGAAAGATGGGAAGATGTGTCCACAAAAATTCAGGATGCGCTCATCGGAATTAAAACTGTAAAGCTCTCAGGTGCTGAACAAAGAGAATCGGACAATCTTCAAGATGTTTCAACGGAAGCATATAAAGATTATGTGAAGCGCAGCAAGCTTTCTAATAAATATGTTTTTTGGGAAACGATGCTCACGCACTTATCAACAGCGCTGGTGCTGGGTTATGGCGGTTATCTCACTTTGCAAAATAAATTAACGCCCGGCGACGTGGTGATGTTTGTTGCCTATCTCGACAGATTATATGGCCCGATTGATTCGCTTGCGAGTCTTTGGGTTTCGCTGCAGCAAAATATTGCATCTATTGCACGTGCTTTTAAATTGCTCGGGCATGCCACAGAAGAAAAATTTGATGACGAGCTTCAAATAAAAAATGGAAAAATTGAATTTAAAAATGTGCATTTCGGATACTCATCTGATCGTGAAGTGCTGAAAGGGATTTCATTTGTTTGTGAGCCCGGCAAGGTAACAGCACTTGTTGGAACTTCAGGTGCGGGAAAAACAACAACAGTCGATCTGTTATTAAAATTGTTTGAACCAACCAGCGGGGAAATTTATATTGATGGACAAAATATTTCTACTCTCGATGCATCATCTGTGCGCAAACAGATTGGCACAGTTGCGACTGATGGAATGGTTTTTAGCGGAACGCTTGCTGATAATATTCGTTATAAAAGACCTGATGCAACTGATCCAGAAGTTGAAAGATCTGCTATCGCTGCAGGCATGGAAAAAACTTTGGAGCGATTGCCTGATGGTTTGAAAACTGAAGTGGGAGAGAGTGGCATCGGATTGAGCGTTGGCGAAAGACAACGAATACAAATTGCCCGTGTGCTCGTGGCGCAACCGCGCATTTTAATTTTGGATGAGGCAACTGCCAACCTTGATTATGCCACTGAAATTGAAATTAAAAAAACAATTGATGAAATAAGAAAAGAAAATACAGTTGTAATTATTGCACATCGCTATTCGATGGTGAGCGATGCGGATTATGTTCTTGTGCTTTCTGATGGACAAATTATTGAAGAGGGATCGCCTGAAGCATTGATTAAAAAAGGCGGATGGTTCGGTGAGTTTGCAAATTCATCCGATGAACATGAAAATGGAGTGGGTGAAATGGATGATGTAGAGATTGATGAAATGGAGGAAGAGTAGCCAATTACGCAATTTAGAAATTGCTCAATGTGAAAATGGAACGTCAATTTGTAAAAAGAGGCTTACAATTTATTTTGAAATTATATATCAAATTGGGAACTCAAAAGATAATAGAATTGTATGTGTTGCCTTTCTTCGCCTCCCTGCTAAATTTCCGACTTATTAAAATATTAATTTCTTGTTATGTAGTTTGCTTTATCGTTGAATTAATCTAATTTTAAATCTCAATCCCACTTGCTGCTTATTTGAAAGACCGATTGCCGGCGATATGATTTTGAAGGTACACGAACTAAAGATTAGCCAAATTACATGTTGTTAAAAAAAATAATTAAAGCTCAAAAGCTACTTATTCTAATTCTGATTTTTTTTTCTTCACTAGCTGTGCATGCGCAGGATAGCTATGTTGATAGCCTGTTGCAATGGTTAAACACGCACCCCAAAATTGACTCGCTGCATATTCAAACGTTGCATAGATTGAGCTATCGGCTTAGTGAGAAAGATGTAAAAAAATCCTTCTCTTATTATGAGCAAGTTTCCTTTCTGAGCGATAGCCTGAATTATACTTATGGCAAGTCACTTGCACAGATCAATCTGGGTATCTTGCTATACAACTCTGGTAATTTTGAAGCAAGTAACAACGCATATTTCAAGGCTATTGATCTGGCAGATTCATGTCATGCACTTCGATTGAAAGCTGTTTCGCTAAATAACATCGGCGAGAATTTTAAGATATTAAAAGATTATGAGAAATGTAGAAAATATGCCGAGGAAGCTATTGGCATAAATAAATCCGTAAATGCAATGCGCGGCATTGCGATCAATTATGAACTGCTCCATGAATGTGCTTTTCAAGAGAAACTGTTCAACGAGTCGGAAAATTATTTGCTAAACGGAATGGAGTATGCGGCCAAAACTGATGAAAGCTATGTTCTTTCGCAGTACTATGTGGGCTTTGGCAAACTGAAGGCTATTCAAAATAAAATGGATTCGGCAAGTTCTTATTTTTCCGAGGCAATGAAAGCTGCAAAAGAGCAGAACGATTTAAGAAATGAATATCAGGCTTATCTGGCAGAAGCGCGGTATTTAAAAAACCTTACTGCCGACAAAAAAATATCTTTACTTGATTCGGCATTGAGCATTGCGAGAAACACTTCATATCTCGAAGGGCTCACAAATGCTGCGCAAGAGTTATCATCTGTTTACGATGCAAAAAATAGCAAGGATTCCTCTTTGTATTTTTATCGCATATATCGCTCTGCGGCTGATTCATTATTTAATGAAAGCAATAAGCGTAATGTTGTTATCAAAGAGGCAGAGTGGACGATAAACCGGAAAGAAATTGAAAATAAAGATTTGAAAGATTTGGCTAAACTGCAAAGCGAAAAGATTCACATCGGAAATATTTTGCTGATTGTTTCTATCATTTCATTTCTATTTATTATCGTGATCATATTTTTTGTAAACCGTTCTATTCAATTTAAAAAGAAAAGAGAAGAAGCGGCCTTCAAACAAAAGGTTGCCGAAACACAGATGCTTGCCTTGAAAGCTCAAATGAACCCTCATTTTATTTTCAATAGCTTTAATAGTATTGAAAACTTTTTGCTAAGAAATGATAAAGAATCAGCGGGCGAATATTTTAATAAAATAGGTTCTTTGGTAAACATGATTGTTGATAACAGCAATAAAGAATGTATCCCCATTTCAAAAGAAAAAGCCGCCATAGAATTGTATGTGCAACTTCAACAACTTCGCAATCACAAAAAATTTTCTTTCACAACCAATTTTGAAAAAAAATTATTGAGCGAAGATTATCATGTTCCGCCTTTGTTGATTCAACCTTACGTGGAGAACGCAATTGCGAATAGTATTGCACCGAGCGATAGAGAAGATTTGGAGCTTTCTATTAAAGCAAAGCTGGAAGATAATTATATTGTTTACACGATAACGGATAATGGCATCGGGCGGAAAAAGCTGAATGGTTCATCTAACCAACATGCTTCAGGAACTGGGATAGATGTGGCGGAAGAAAGGATCAGCATCCTCAATCAACGCCGACAGGCAAACACAGAAGTTTCTACAACATATTTATACGATAATTATGGCAAACCTGATGGCACCAAGGTGGAGATAAGAATAAAGATTGTCTAAGCTCTTTGCTTCTTATATCTTGCGTTTCTCTGCGTTCCCTGCGCCTCTGCGAGAAAAATTTGCAAAAAAAAACCGCTTCATTTGAAGCGGCTTCATCACAAAATATATTTTCGGTTATGCGTTCCTGTTAATACAGTTCAGATCATCAAACGCAACTTCCAGTCTTTTAATAAAACTTTCTTCGCCTTTACGCAGCCACACACGCGGATCATAATATTTTTTGTTTGGCTTTGACGGTCCTTCCGGATTGCCAAGTTGTCCGTGCAAATATGCTTCGTTCTTTGTATAATAATTCAAAACACCTTCCCAATATGCCCATTGCATATCAGTATCAATATTCATTTTGATAGCACCATAGCTTATGGCTTCGCGGATCTGATGCTGCGGAGAACCGCTACCACCATGGAATACAAAGTACACCGGCTTTGCTGTAGTGCTGAATTCTTTTTCAATATGCGCCTGACTGTTGTGCAAAATTACCGGACGCAATTCCACATTGCCCGGACTATAAACACCATGCACATTTCCAAATGCCGCAGCTACGCTGAACAATTTTCCAACCTTGCCCAAATGCTCATAAGCATAAGCCACATGTTGTGGTTGAGTATATAATTTATCATTTTCTACACCGCTATTATCAACGCCATCTTCTTCGCCGCCGGTAACACCAAGCTCAATTTCAATCGCCATTCCAAGTGGCGCCATGCGCTTGAAAAATTCAACTGATGTATGAATGTTTTCTTCAATCGGCTCTTCAGATAAATCGAGCATGTGCGAGCTATATAAAGGTTGACCTTTTTCTTTAAAAAATTCTTCACCAGCATCAATCAATCCGCCTACCCATGGAAGCCATTTTTTTGCAGCGTGATCGGTGTGAATGATAACAGGCACACCATAATATTTCGCCACATGATGAATATGCAATGCGCCAGAAACACCGCCAGAAATATTTGCCTGTAGTTTATCGTTCGGCATTCCTTTGCCCGCAATAAATTGTGCACCGCCATTTGAAAATTGAATAATCACAGGTGAGTTCACTTTCGCAGCAGTTTCCAACGTTGCGTTGATACTGTTTGTGCCTATGCAGTTCACCGCAGGGATCGCAAATTCGTTGTCTTTCGCGTCATTGTATAATGCTTCGAGTTCTTCGCCGAACAATACGCCAGCTTTGTATTTTTTCATGTTTAAACTTTATTTAAAGGTTGCAAATATACTGTTAGTTGAAATATCAATGGCAGGCAAAGAAACAAGTTTCTATGAAGTTTGCGAAGCTAAGGAAAATATTTATTATGGGTGATATCTGAGGTTTGCATGTGCGTATTTGGACGCGTCCGTCGTAGGTGGATACCAGCTTTGGTTTTTCATGGCATCATCGTTGCGTCGCAATCCTTTCATCGGTAGAATATGAATTGAGCGGTGGTTCACGATTGGCGAAAACATTCATTGTCGAATATTACTTTATAATTTTCAGCAGCGTACATTTCATAATCCCTGAGATGCCTCCTTCGTCGGCATGACAGATCAAGTAAAAGTCGCAAATCGATTTTTTTGAGACTATCGACACACTTCTGGATCTGTCATGCCGACGAAGGAGGCATCTTTGAGACCTAAAGTCAATCAAGCATTTCAAAAATTTTGCAGCCGCTCTTGCTGTTTTAAAGATCCCGAGGTCACTGAATCATTCTTCTAACCTCTAAACCAAACTTCCACTTAATAATCAAACTCCCATCCGCAGAACTACAAACCATAAACAAAAAACCACAAACTATCCTCCGCGCCTCTGTGTCTCTGCGGTTAAAATCTCAATCCTCAAACTTCCCAATATGCTTTTGTATCAGCGCTAAATTTTTCTGCAGGGTTTGTTTCAATTGCCTTTTCACCAATTGCCCCATGGATTTGCTTTTCATAAAAATCGGCGCATTAAAATATTCACTCAGTTCAGTTTTTAGTTGAGTCAATTTTTCAGGACTGCTGAGATTATCTTTCGCCATAATGTTCAGCAGTTCCATCAATCGAAACCGAGCCGATGCCACACGAAAAGCCATCATCGTTCTTTCTTCAGTTTGGTATTGATCGATGGAATCTTTGTCAAGGTGTTCCATACATAATTCAACAAATGCGCGGTTCTCTTTAAAAAACTGAGGTAGGTATAAACTTTTTTTGCCTTCATAAGATTGCTGATCAAAATCGATTGCCCGAATGCGATATTGAAAATCTTCAATATCAGGCGTGATGTTGACCACGAAATTATAAGAGCGCATATCGCCAAGCAAGCGAACAAAACATCGCTCATTGAATTTCACAAACTCTTTTGCCAGCCTTATTTTATTAATGCTCGCATCATTCAAATAAGATTGAATAAATAAATCTCCGGGAATCCCTGGGATATGTTCTTCAACCAATGTGTTGTTGTGCGTGAGATAAGTGATTCGATCAGGAGATAATAAATATTCAAGCTCCAAACCGTAAATGCGTGAAGCGTCTGCTAATTTGATATAATAATGATCATAATTGTCGTTGAATTTATTAACGATGCGAATGCGAAACGGATTTGAATTTGCAAAGCTGCAAAAATCAATTCTTGCAACATCTAAATGTTTGGTGAATGTGAGGTCGCCTTCTGTTTTTAATATTGCATAAATTTTTACAAGCCCTTCGCGAATAAAATCCCAATGTCTCATATCATACACGACTGTTTCCCATAATGTGTTTTTTCCTTTCTTATCGAGCAAAGGAACAGACGACATGAAATGACTCAAATCTCTATATGAAACGGGCAACTTTACTTCGCGACCGTGTTTTTTTAGATATCCACGCAGACCTTCTTGCACCGGAAAGAT
>CAIYPC010000584.1 GCA_903927975.1 uncultured Bacteroidota bacterium
ACTAATAAAAAATAAAATGTAATGATTGCCAGGTAAACAAAAAGAAATGTAAAAACAATATGGGAAAGAAATAAAAACATGATGCTTTAACGTAAGGTTTCTGTTGGTAGTATAACCATGATTGAATTAAACAGGTGATTGACTTGAGGAATATAAATTCCAAACTATCCCTTTTAGAAAAAACCTTAATTGTTCAAATTGCCTATTCACTAAATACGTTATTATTGATTTGGGCACCGTAAAAAAAATAAAGAAGATCGCAAATGCCACTAACTGCAAAAAGTTGCTATTGCGGCGTATATACAAAATCCTGTTTCGAGTATGATAGTATACTTTCATTGGATTTTCTTTACCAACTGACATGGATTCTTTATGATAAATCAACGCACTTGGTTGATACCAAATTTTATAGCCGGCTTTTAATATTCGTGCCGACCAATCCCACTCTTCATAATACAGAAAAAAACTTTGGGGAAACATACCGACTTTCTCAGCTACTTCTCGCTTCACCAACATGGCGCAGCCATGCGCTGCATAAGTTGTACCTGGAATGTTGTATTGCCCCTCGTCCTTTTCTTTGTCACCTATGCCTTCAACACGTCCAGTGTATAAATTCATTTTATTAAAGCCTGCGTACTGAATAATTTCTGGATGAAAAAAGTATCGAATTTTAGGGCAGGTAACGCCAATTTCAGGGTCTTGATAAAATGGCTGCAAAAGGTTGTCAAGCAAATCTTCTGTAACCTCTGTATCGTTATTCACTATTAAAAAAAAATCGCCCTTAGCCATCCGCATGCCCCAATTATTGCCGCCTGCAAAGCCCATATTCTCAGGGCTTAAATAAACTTTAGTATTAGGATAATTGCCAGATTCAATTAATGGAGCGGGATTGACACGGGAAGCCATGTCACAGACAAGTATCTCATAATTCTTATACTTTAATTTTCTGGTAGATTCCAGAAACTCGCATGTTACTTTTTCCTGATTATAGTTAATAGTAACGATTGAAATTAAAGGCTTACGATCATCCCTTAACATGTAGGTTCTTTTTGAGCGCTAAAAATTTTTGCAGTAGCAAATTAAGCATTTGCTTTCTGAAAAAGAGCGGAGGGGGTATTTGCCATGATCCAGAGATCATAGGCAAAATTGTATTTATTAGCGTAGTCGATGTCAAGATTTATCCTTTCTTCTACCGACATGTCTTCTTTACCCCTTTTTTTGATTTGCCATAAACCTGTGATGCCTGCTGGAGCCATAAAGCGCTTAGCCCAATCATCAGTTGTGAGCGTTGCTGCTTCATATAGAGGCAAAGGCCTATTTCCAACAAGAGACATGTTCCCCAAAAGAACGTTCAATAATTGAGGCAATTCGTCAAGGCTTGTGTTCCTTAAAAAAGCCCCAATTTTAGTTATGCGTGGGTCATTATTAATCTTAAAGAAAACAGGAGCATCACCAGCCGCCCCACTATATTGGTTCAAATGATAGAAGTCAGCTATTTTTTTATCAGATCCGATGTGCATCGTTCTGAATTTATAAAAGTCGAAAATTTTATACCCTTTCCCAGCTCTTTTTGAAATATAAAAAACAGGCCCACTTGATTCAATTTTAATAGCTAAGGCTATCAATAAAAGAAGTGGGCTTACTATCAAAAGAGCAATGGCAGAAATAACAACATCAAAAATCCTTTTAAATGAATTACTAAAGAAAAGTTCTTTTGAATATTCTTTGTGGTTATCCTGAATACTTTGTTCTGCTGCCTTTGCCTTTATTTTTTTCAGAAATTTCCCCTTAGATAAAAGGTTCTTTTCATCATATTCGTTTATAAAAATAATGTCATCAGCCAACTTATATTTTCTATAAAGATTGAGATCTTTTTCAGATAGATTGGTTGCATCCAAAACAAAGGGTATAGCCGACAAAGATGGATTGCTGCTAAGAAATTGATGAAAATTTTTAATTGCAGAAAAGCCAAATTGAGTTTCGCAAAATATTATTTCTGGAATAACATTTTTCTCCTGCTCCAATGAGCGTTTTAGTTCAGCTTTTGCATTTTCAAGTCCTTCTGATGCATAGCCTCTCTTAAAAACCTTTACAAGCTTTTCAATGTTCCCAGAGCTCTTTCCTACATAGCAGAACCCGCTGTTCCTATAGAGCACTGTCTCCTGCGGTTGATAACTCGTTACCGAGTATCGCTTGAAGCTTTGATTTAAGAAAGTTGTTTTTTGTAAAAATGTAAATTCCATAATAGGGATTTGTAGTTTCATAAATACGGCAAGCGCGTGATTAACTAGCTTTTAGGGTATAATTATCAATTTTTGACTGCGACAGAACTTTTGTGACATCACCTAATAAATCAACCGGATTAAAGGGTTTCAGAAAATAGGAAGCTGCTCCATATTCCTCGCATTTATTTTTTGTTTCAACATCATTCAAAGCTGACAACACAACAATAGGAATATCCCCAAAAATTCCGCTTGAGGAAAGATGCTGTATCAATTCCCAATTCTCCATATCTGGCAATTGTGGGTCAATGATAAATAAATCAGGAAGCTTTTTTTTCGAAAGCCAGTACATAGCTGAACATCCGTCGGGGATGGTAATTACATCGAACTGTTTTGATAGGACAGTTTGAAGCAAAAATCTAATCGCTTTGCTGTCGTCAATTGCTAAAATTTGCTGTTTCATGGGTTTATAATCAAATTAAGTTTAGAAAAAACTCAATTTTCCAAAGGCGAAAAGGAAACAGGCTAACAAAGGAATTGGCAGACTTAGATATGCTCTTGATCAGAGTAATCTAGGATTTTAGTTATGCTATAATAGTAGTCAATGATAAGAATCGCTTTGCGGTAATTTCAATGGATTTTGAAGAATTGCGAAACCATTGGACGTCGGCTTAATTTTAAACAAAACGATCTTCAAAGGAAGTTGAATCAGGCAGGATCTTCTATAAGTGTTAAAATTAAATACATTTTTTTCAGAAACCAAACTTCATTCAGCTATTTTTATTCACACATGTAGATTTCGAAACCTAATCAGAATGTTAATATCTTAATTACCCGAATCCTTTTCCCATCTCAGCTATTTTCTTGCCGAAAAACAGATTATTGT
This sequence comes from uncultured Bacteroidota bacterium, assembly GCA_903927975.1. GTDB lineage: Bacteria > Bacteroidota > Bacteroidia > Chitinophagales > Chitinophagaceae > Puia. The sequence continues at coordinate 3,109 of CAIYPC010000584.1, forward strand.
AAATCAGCACTTTAAAAAAAGCATATATCAAATTTCATCCCATATAGGGAAAATTTAACCCATTTTTAAAAATTG
>CAIYPC010000585.1 GCA_903927975.1 uncultured Bacteroidota bacterium
GAAAGATTTTACAACGACTGATAAATTTGCACAGTCATTTTTTGCAAAAGCAAATGCTATCATCACAGAATTTGGCGGAGAAATAATCTGGTCAAAATAAAATACATGTTTTATTATGGAAGATAGGGTCCCTTCACTTATCAGCAAATCCAAAAAATCAATTAAGAAATATATTCTAAAGAACTATGAATTAACTTTAATGAGCAATATTTTATTGAGTTATTTAAAAGAGGGTTGTTATGAACAATGCAAACAAAATTAAAACTGCTGTTGACCGAAGCAAAAAAGCACTTACTCTAAAACCTGCAATGGGCAAGGGAACCGGAACTTCAAAAGTGCGCATTATTAACGGACTCACATGCGAGATACAAGAAGGCAATTGGAAATTTTTAGCCGACATGCCAGAGTCAATAGGAGGAAACAATACCGGTCCTACCCCCGGAGTATATGGTCGTGCTGCATTGGGAAGCTGCCTTGCGATTGGTTATATGATGAAAGCTGCAGAAATGGATATTGTGATCAATCATCTCGAAGTTGAAGTGCAGGCAGACTATGATGATGGTGCTTTGTTGGGCACTGCTGAAAAAAATATTCCTCCCGGTTATCTGGAAGTACGTTATTCTGTAAATATTGAATGTGATGCTCCAGAAGAAAAAATTATGCAGATATTGAATGATGCTGATGCCCACAGTCCTTATCTGGATGTGTTTAGCCGTGGACAAAAATGTAAGCGACAGGTTCATATTATTTCTCCAAAAAATCATTAGATAATGGAACCTTCATTGCAAAAGCGTGTACAGCGTTATGGGTGGGACAAAGCCTCTAATTATTATCAAGATTCATGGCAGGCACAATTAAAGCCCGCGCAGGATAAATTGCTTGATATGGCGAATATCAGGCAAGGAGAAAAAATTATTGATGTTGCATGCGGCACAGGTCTTATAAGCTTTCGCGCAGCAGAGGCAACCGGTAAAGAAGGATTCGTTTTAGGTCTTGACATTTCCGATAAGATGATTGAGTTGGCAAATAAAATTGCTACAGAAAATAATTTTGTCAACATTCAATTTGAAAGGGCAGATGCAGAAGAATTGAAAACAAATGATAATGAATTTGATATTGCGCTTTGTGCGCTTGGTTTGATGTATGTTCCCAATCCGATACATGCACTGAAAGAAATGCATCGCACATTGAAACCAAAAGCTCGTTGCTCTGTTGCTGTTTGGGGACAACGAAATAATTGCGGATGGGCGGAGATATTTGAGATTGTTGATAAAAGAGTTTCATCAGAAGTATGCCCAATGTTTTTTAATCTGGGAAATGAAGGCATGCTTGAAAAAAGTCTTGAAGTTGCAGGGTTCTCAAATATTCATATCGAAAGAATAAAATCTGTTTTATATTATCAATCTGGGGAAGAAGCCTGTGCTGCTGCATTTGAAGGCGGTCCTGTTGCATTGGCTTATTTTAAATTTTCTGACGAGATAAAAAAAGAAGTGCGCAAAGAATATCTTGATTCTATTCAGCATTATAAAAATGGAAATACTTATTCTGTGCCGGGAGAGTTTGTGATTGCTTCTGCAAATAAATAATTATCTCTTCACCACAATCTTCTTAGTTTCTGTAGTTGTTCCGTGAGATATATTGATGAAATAAATCCCTGCGCTTAATGCCGAAACATTCAAGTCAATATGTGTATCATCAACAGAAATTCTATTGATGATTTGACCTACAGCATTGATTAATGATATTTGATATCTATCAGTTGCTGCAAATGATATGCTTATTTTATCAGTTGCAGGATTTGGATAGATGATAATGTTTGCAGAAATATTTCCAATGCTTATTTTTCTAACGTCTGAATTTGTTTGCTTACCGTTTTTGTCAACTTGAATTAATTGATAGAAAGAAATTCCAGCGTAAGGATTTTGATCTACAGTAGAATAATTTGTTGTTGAGTTATTGTTCGATCCAACTGCTGCTACTTTCTGAATTGTTTCCCAAGTTGTTCCATCTTTAGAGCGTTGCACCAAAAAATAATCAGTGTTTGTTTCATTGGCAGTTTGCCAATCAATATTCACCGTATTATTAACTGCATTTGCATCGAAAGAAATTAAAGTGAGTGGCAAAACATCTGATGCATCCGAGGTTGCGATAAAAAAAGAATTATTCAGGTTGGTAAGAGAAACATTTGTTCTGTTCACTTGAGGATCAGTTGTGGTGCCTCCATTTGCAGCAGGATTCCCAACCACGCTTGATTGCAAAATCAATCGCAAATCATTTATGTTATTGATTAGGCCAAAGCCGGTTCCTGCGCCACGCAAATTATATGTTCCGCCCGTAAGCCCATTACCTGTAGCAACTGTCCAATAAGAATCATTTTCTGTAAGCAAAACCTTTGCGTCCACATCAATTACAAAAATATATCTCCAGTCATTAATGTAAGTATGAGAAACTGTTATTGTTCCTCCGGTAGTTGGACCTGTTGTAGGAGCAATATTAAAAGGCCTCACATCACCGCTTATTGCACCCATCGGAAAAAGGCCTGCAACATTTCCATTGGCAAATGTTGAGTTATCATACCAGCGTGTAAAAAAACCTACATCCATAAGGTTTCCTGAAGTATAGTTTAACGTGCCTGTATTTGCTGTTGATGTGCCAAGTGTTACGGTGTTGCTATTAAGATCAACATTACCGCTCGTCATCGTGAGTTTGTTGCTGATATTAATATTGTTGTTCAAAAAAATTCCTGCACCTGTGTTGCTGCTGGTGAAATTATAGAAGTCCTCACCTCCAGGCACCGTAATCGTTTGTAAAGAAGAACCATCGAAATTGACAGTTCCTGTTCCTGATGTTTCAGTAAATCCTGCTGTTCCGTAATCGTTCCAATTGCCGCCAACAAAAAGGCTGCGGTTGTTCGGTATCAAAACTGCTGTGCCGGTAATGCTCACATTTCCTGCAGCGGTCATATTATTTCCTAGTGTAGTGTTGTTGGAAACAACGCTCAAGTTATTAAAACTCATCCCAGCGCTTTTCACATTTATGTTGTTGCTGCCAAAAACTACGGTGCTTGCATTGGTAGTTGCGTCAACAGTTCCGCTTGTATATATAAAGTTTCTTGATAGCGAAATTGTGCCGCCCATTGTGAGCGTGCCTGCTGTTTTTTGAATGGTCACAAAAGGCAACCATCCCTGCTGTGCTGCTGCCGTGCTTGAAAAATTCTGGTTGGCAGCTCCATCAATTAATAAACCTGCTTTACCACCTCCAGTTGTTCCCGTATTGTTTATGGTGATGTTACCTTGTGCTTCGATTCCATTGGCTGCTGTTGTTGGAGTGTTGATTGTTAAGTTTGATGCTCCACTAGTAGTGAGCGTTCCTGTAACAGTAAGTAAAGTGCCCGTTGCTATTGTGATGATATAAGCTGCATTTGCATTGAATGTTACATTGTTTAGGGTATGCGTTCCCGTTATATTCATCGTATTTTCAAAAACAACGGTGGAGTTATTTGTTGTCACATCAAGTGTGCCGCTGGTATAAGTCCAGTCGCCTACAACTGTTATCAATGTTGCAAAGGTTACAATGCCTCCTGTGTTGCTAATGGTGACGAAAGGAAATTTGCCTTGATCAATTACTCCAGTTGAGCTAATAGTTTGGGATGAAGAACCATTGATAAGAATAAGACCAGTCCCCCCACCGGACAGACCGCTGTTATTATCAACGATATTTCCTTGCACTGCAATTGTTCCTGTATTGATAATTATATTATTTACAGAATTTTCAAAATCAAGTGTATTGGTTGTGGTGACAGTGTTTGCAATAGTAACTGTGACAGATGCAGTACCATCAATGGTAAAATTATATACTGAAAAGGTTCCTGAGACAGTAAGCGTATTCACTATACAAACAGTGGATGTACCGGCATTGATGGTCCCTCCTGTGTATGTGAGGCTTCCTGCGAATGATATGAATGAAAATAAGTTGAGTGTTCCTGATGTTTTGTTGATGACAACTTTTGGCAAAGCGCCATCACCCGAAGCAACGGCTCCATTAATATTTTGTGTTCCTGCCCCATCGATGTTAATTGTTGCTGTGCCGCCGCCGCCAGTTGCAGTATTGGTAATATTAATATCGCCTAGCACATCAAAAGTTCCTGTGTTGATGGTCGTAGCAGCAGAGCCTGATATATTAAGAGCATTCGCAACAGTTATATTAGGTGTCGCGGTGATATTATAATTTCGCCCGCTGATGCCAACAAATTCAACAATGTATAGAGACGGACTTGCTCCACTGATTGTTTGTGTTGGTGTGGCGATGGTCGTGTTGAAACGGACGGTGCCATTATTATGAGTGAAGGTGCCGCTCGTGAATTTTACTGTGTTATTAAACTCCAGCACTCCACTTGTTGAAGTAAAAGTTGTTCCCGAAAGCGTGAACACACCTTGAATATTTATATTAGCCGAACCGCCGACGAACGTGCCGCCGGCGAAAGTCCCAAGCCCAGAAGTGGTAATGGTTTTTGTTCCTTGGCTAATGGTGCCGCTATAAGCAGCTTTCACATTAATGCTGGTGACATTTACATTTATATTAATAATGCAATTTCCAAACCATTGCCATCAAAAGCGACAACGTCTGTCGTGCTAGGAACGCCGCCTACCGCAATTGCTGGCCCGCCTGAAGTTGTTGCCCAATTTGTTGAGATATTCCAATTAGAAGAAGATGATGCAATCCAAAACCTATTGGCTGCTGTTGCGGTATTTGAAACGCACAACAAGAAGGAAACGCACAGTGTCAGGATTAAAGGCCTCATGATATTGGTTGCTGCAGTTAATTTATGCAGTAAAAGGTTTTTCTACAAGTAGAAACGCGCAATTACAACGAATATTGCGACTAAAACGCAGATAAAGTACAGCGTGTTTTTTATTAAAGCAAGCAAACGGAACAGTTTTTAAAATCGACTTTAAATATGCTATTAATGAACCGTTTATATTTGTCAAAAAATAATTTTGAATGGATATTAAGGTTTCAGACGCTAATGATATTCCCGCACTTGTGCAGTTAATAAACAGCGCTTATCGTGGGGATGGCTCTAAAAAAGGTTGGACAACAGAGGCTGACTTGCTTGATGGAACCAGGACAGACGAAGTAAATATTGCCGACTTAATTGCCGATGCAAAAGGTGGGATTTTGAAGTGTGTTGATGAAAAAGGAAAGATTATTGGCTGCATGAATCTTCAAAAGCATGGCGATAGATTATATCTGGGTATGCTCACCGTTTCACCAGAACTGCAGGGAGCCGGCATCGGAAAAAGATTGCTGGAAGCCGCTATTGCTTACGCAAAGAGTAATGATTGCACAGCAATTTACATGACCGTCATTTCAGTTCGCCATGAGTTAATTGCATGGTATGAAAGACATGGGTATAAAAAAACCGGAGAGATGAAACCCTTTCCCATCGGCGAAAAATTTGGCATACAGAAACAACCGTTGGAATTGATGGTGATGGAAAGAGAGGTTTGAGGTAGAAGGTGAAAGGTATAGAGTTGAGGGCGTTTGCGAATTTGAGCAATTGTATTCCTTGCCCCTTGTGTCTTGTTACTTCTATCCTACAGCTTTAACCTTATACCTTCTCTACTTATAATGTGGCATGTGCTCATCAGCAAATTTCTTTTCTGTATCCTGCCAGTTGTTGATCATTTCGGTGCGCCCCTTATTTACTTTTGAATTATTTTGATTGAAAGCGTTCACCCCATTATTAATATCTTTCACAGCTTTATTGTAAGTATCTACGTCTTCTTTTGAATGAGATGATTTGCTGTCATAAGCCTTTTTTGCTTTTTCAAATTCTTCCTGTTTAAGATAATAATCTGTCAACTGCGGCAAATCTTTTTCTGCTATGTTTTTATAAAATTGCATCGCTTGCCTGCATGCATTTGCAAGCGAAGGATCACCTTCAAAAGTTTTTAGAGTATCCAAAGCCTGCATCCCTTCATTCGCATATCTTGCCAATGCATTTCTCGATTGTTCAATATCATTCACTTTTTTATTGTTCATCGCAGTGGTGATCTGATTATCTTCCCAATTGCATTTAAAAAAAGCGAGATATACATTATTGATGTATTTGTTCACTTTGGCGGCAGTCTCCATTTTTTCTCCCAATGCAGATTTATCGTTGATTAGGTTCACATTATATTTTGCCGCAAACTCTCTGGTTGCTTTTTCCAGCACCATAGAAGCATCGTGCAATTTCTCGCTCACTTTTTCCTGCAACAAAATATAAACTTGCATTTCATCCACTGATTGTTCTGTTAGTTCTTCCACATCAACAATTTTTTTATAATCTTCATTAAAAACATGATAGCATGTCTGTATGTAATCAATAGCAGCCTGGCGAAGTGAATTGTCCCCTTTATACTTTGGTAAATCAGTTGTATTGTATCGACTTTGAGTAATATTGTCAAGCACCTGCTGACGAAGCTTCTCTACTTTTCTTGCACGGCGACCATGCGCTGCTGCGCTTGTATATTGCATGTATTTGCTATCCATATCCCCACGTGCCTTTGTAATGGCAGATATGTAATCACCAGGATTCTCGAGGTTGAGCGTTTGTGCGTTTGAAAAAAAACTTACGGTCAATAAACACAACAAGTAACA
>CAIYPC010000586.1 GCA_903927975.1 uncultured Bacteroidota bacterium
AAAGCAAAAGAAGCTAATAAGCGCAAAAGAAAATTAAGAACTGCATTAAAGAAAAGCCATCTTGCATAATATTCTATTTTCTGATAGCAATACGATGGATTATCTAACTATATCAAAACAAATTGATACTCTCATTTCACCACAGATAAAGCAGCAACTCGATAATTTTCCATAAATTCAATCATGAAAAATTATTCTTACAAACTGCTTGTCTTATTAACGACTGCTTTTATTTTCCTTGCTTTCATTCCTGTCACTACAATCGCACAAACAAACAAAGATGCATTTATTAATGGCGATGCATTGCCCGATGTACCTGAGCTTTCAGCAAGAGGATCATATAAAGTCGGCGTTCGCACACTTGAATTTGTTCACGCAAATCAGGTTGATATCCTGAAATCAAAGAACGGTGTTGATCCATTATATGATCGACATCTGAAAGTGGAAATTTGGTATCCTGCAATTATTCCTACAGATAAAAAAGAACTGGTTGCGTATGATCAAGTAATGGGCTTGAATGGTGATTCAACGCGTCCTTTTATACCATTCACTTTTATGGGACGCGCCTTGCGTGATGCGGCTCCTGACATATCCGAACATCCATATCCGTTAGTTATCGTTTCACATGGCTATCCAGGATCCAGATTGATCCTTACTTATCTCACAGAAAATCTGGCTTCAAAAGGTTATGTGGTAGTTTCTATCGATCATACAGAATCTACATTTCGCGACAGATCTGGTTTTCAAAGCACATTGCTTAATCGCGCTAAGGACGAGTTGTTTGTTCTTGATCAGATGGCAGAGCTGAGCAAAGCAAACAGCAAAAGTTTTTTAGCAGGTCTTGCAGATGCAGACAACACTGCATTGATTGGTTATTCTATGGGAGGCTATGGTGTTCTGAATGCCGCAGGTGCGGGATATAGCAATAAACTGGATTCTTTCTTTTCATTGTTAACAGGTGGAAGTAAGGCGATACAATCACGCCTTACCAATAACTCAGATTATAAAGCATCTCGCGATAGTCGTATTAAAGCAGTCGTTGCATTTGCACCGTGGGGCATGCAACGTGGTGTTTGGGATACCGCAGGTTTGTTAGGATTGAAAGTACCAACCTTTTTTATTGCCGGAACACAGGATGATGTGAGCGGTTATGAATTGGGGACAAAAGCTATTTTTAAAAATGCGGTTAGTGCTAACCGTTATTTGCTCACTTATGAAAATGGGCGACACAATATAGCACCAAATCCTCCGCCGCCAGAAACAATGCAGCCCGGCATTTCCCCTAGCGAATATGGTTTTTATTCAGAGCCTGCATGGAAAGAACAGCGCATCAATAATATCAACCAACATTTTATTACTGCGTTTTTAGGAATCTATTTGAAGAAAAAAGATTTTTCAAAATATCTGGAAGTAAATGAGAAATCAAACGACAATCCTTGGACGGGATTTAAGCCGCGTGCATCTATTGGATTGGAATTATTGCATGCAATGCCTGATAATAAAAACTAAGAATTAAAGCTAGAAAATTTAGTTTGAGAGTTGCACGTCATTGCGAGGAACAGCCTGTCCCGCAAGGCGGGAAAGCAATCTGATCTTACAAACTTGGTCAGATTGAAATTCCGAAAGCAGATTGCTTCGCAGAGCCTCGCAATGACGATTCGAATAACGGCGAGACAATTCAAAACAGTCAACTTAAAACTCGTAACTCATCTCCATCCGCCGCCCAAAGATTTATATAATTCAAAATTGGCACCCCATCTAGCTTGTTTTTTAAAGAAGTAAGTTTCAACTCGCCTAGAAGAGAGAATGATTTTTTTTGTTCCTGCAATTTTAGATCTTCTACCTACAAAAAATCCTCACAACAATTAAAATTGTTGTGAGGATTAATAAATGTTGAATGATGTACAAAATATTTTCTAGTTCTGTCCGCCTGATGCTAATAATGTTTCGCCTGTTATCCAACCTGAATCATCAGAAGCCAGGAACACTGCAACCTTCCCGATATCACTGGGAATGCCGATGCGGCCAAGTGGGGTTTGCGCTTCAATATTTTTATGAAAATCACTGCCGATAATGCCAGCAGTACGCGCACCTTCAGTTTCTACCATTCCCGGAGATAGAGAGTTGACGCGGATTTTGCGTGATCCTAATTCTTGCGACAATGAACGGGTAACCGTATCAACAGCAGCTTTAGTAGCAGAATAAACAGTTCCTGTTGCAAGGCCTTTCGCTGCAACTGAACTGATATTAATAATGCTCCCGCCCTTTTCATCAAATAAGCAGGCAGCTTTTTGCGATGCCAATATCAAACCCAACACATTCAGGTTAAACTGGCGGTGAAAATGTTCTTCAGTGATTGATTCAAGAGGAGAGAATTCATACACGCCTGCATTGTTCACCAAAATATCAATCCTGCCGAATTTTGTTTTTGTTTCATCGAACAAACGCTCAATATCTGCTTTCTTTGAAAAATCGCCTTGTATCGCAATTGCTTTTCCGCCATTGCTTACAATTTCATTCACAACTTTTTCTGCACCTTCTTTGCTGGTAGAATAATTCACTACAACTGTTGCGCCCTCTGCAGCAAAATGTGTGGCGATAGATGCACCGATTCCTTTTGATGCGCCGGTTACAACGGCGATTTTATTTTCTAACTTTTTCATGATTGTATTTTTAATTTTTTTGTTACAGACTAATTTTTTCGAATTACACGAATTATTCTTACCACTTACTACTCACCACTTATTACTCACAACTCACCTCCATCCCCCACCCAACGATTTATACAATTCAATATTCGCACTGAGCTGTGCTTGTTTTAATGAAGCAAGTTCAAGTTCGCCTTGCAGCGAATTGCTTTGCGCAGTTATTACTTCTAAATATGTTGCCAGACCATTTCGAAAAAGTTGGTTAGCATTGCCGATGGCTTGCTGCAATGTGCTTACACGCGTTGCCGCAATACTTTGCTGTTCCTTCAATTTTTTTATTTTTATCAATGCATCAGAAACTTCGCCAACAGCATTTAAAACAGTGCTCCTGAAAATGATGACGGCTTTTTCTCTATTGACTTTTGCAAGATTGTATTGTGTCTGTAATTGTTTACGCTGAAATAATGGTTGCGTAATTCCGCCCGCGACTGCACCAAATAATGACGCTGGAATGTTGAACCAATTGCTTGCTTTGAATGAATTCAGACCGCCTTGCGCCGTGATGCTTAACGATGGATACATATTTGCTTTGGCAATTCCTGTTTGTGCATTAGCGATATCAATTTGTAGTTCATTGCTTTTTACATCCGGTCTTCGATTGAGCATTTCTGCAGGTATTCCGGTGGATGAATTTTCTGGAATGGCAACCGCGCTTAAAGTGATGTTGCGTTTTATAGTTGCGGGCAACACGCCTGTTAAGATACTTAATGCATTCTCCTGAATGGAAATCTCCTGTTCAAATTGCGGGATGAGTTGCACTGCTACCAAACGTTGCGCATCTGCTTGCTGAATGGCTAATGCTGTTTGCTGACCTGCATCATATTGAAGCCTGATCATTTTTAATGTGCTGTCGTTTAATAATACATTCTGTTTTGCAATGCTCAATTGTTCATCGAGCATTAATAGATTGTAATACGACTGTGCGATGCTCGCTACGATGCTTGTCTGTATTGCCTTTCGCGCTTCTGCAGTTTGCAGGTACTGTGCTAATGCAATTGCCTTTTGTTCTTTTATTTTCCCCCAGATATCTGCTTCCCATGAAAGGCTGACATTGGCAGAATAATCTTCGAGATATGATTTACCAAGAAATTGCGAGAGGCTTATCCCATTCAAACTATTATCAGATGGTCGTGAAATGCTACCCGTTACATTGAGATTTGCATCTGATAAATAAGCATACTTTGTTTGCTTCAATACCAACTGCGATGCTTCAATGTTCTTCAATGCATATTGCATATCATAATCGTTTACGATAGCACTATCTATTAAGTTTTGCAATGTCTCATCGGCGAAGAATTGTTTCCAGCCGATATCTGCAATGCTTGCAGTATCAGATGATGACGCATCTCTGAAAGCCGCTGGCAAATTGGGTTGTGGCTTCTCTATATCTTTCGACACTTTGCATGCACTGAAAAAAATCAGTGTTACTAATGCAATATATTTTATGAATGATCCTTTCATGATGATTGTTTTTGTTGTTACACGAATTTTTCTCTAACACTAATTCGTGTTATCTAATCTGCATAAGCGCCGCCTTCTATTTCATATTTCCTGCCCAGTTTATCGCGTAGGTATTGAATTATTTTTGAGAACATGATGATTTTATTTTTAGGTTGTTGATGAAGGTTAGATTGCATAAGATGTGGTTGGTTGTGTAACGATTTTCTTTTTGCTGATTTTCTCCTGCAGGTATTGAAATATCACGAACAACACTGGGATAATAAACACGCCAAGCACAACCCCAGTGAGCATTCCGCCAACTGCGCCTGTTCCGATGGAACGATTGCCGCGTGCGGATGCACCAGTTGCTCGCATGAGCGGAATCAACCCAACAATGAAAGCGAAGGATGTCATTAATATCGGGCGAAGTCTTAATCTCGATGCTTCGAGCGCTGACGCGACAAGTGCCATGCCTGCTCTTCTGCGCTGCAATGCATACTCAACAATCAAGATGGCGTTCTTCGATAATAATCCGATAAGCATGATCAAACATACCTGCACATAAATATTATTATCAATGCCCATCATGTTGATGAAAAGCATCACGCCAAAAACCCCGAGTGGAATGGTGAACACAACAGCAAGAGGAAGTATATAACTTTCATATTGCGCCGCTAAAAGAAAATAAACAAACACCAGACTCATGATGAATATGATGGTGATCTGTGAGCCAGAATTTTTTTCTTCCCGCGTCATGCCCGTCCACTCATAAGCAAACCCTCTTGGTAAAGATTCTTTCGCGGTTTGTTCAATTGCTTTAATAGCATCACCAGTACTATAACCCGGTTTCGGAACACCATTTATAACAACTGCATTGTAGAGATTATTTCTTGTAACAGTTTCTGGTCCGTAAACACGTTTGAGTGTTACTAAAGCATCCGCGGGCACCATTTTTCCTTGCACATTTTTTACGTAAATATTATTGAGCGATTCAGGATTGTTGCGGTACTCCGCATCAGCCTGCGCCATCACACGATAATATTTTCCAAAGCGATTGAAATCGCTCACAAAACTGCTTCCATAAAACACTTGCATCGTTTGCAATAGGTCACTAACGTTAACGCCTAACTGTCGTGCTTTTTCATTATCAATTTCAATTTCATATTGAGGGTTGCCAGCAGCAAAAGTGGTGAAGGCATAAGCGATTTCTTTTTTCTGCATCAATGCACCGAGAAATGCATGAGTCGTTGAATCCAGATTGCGCATGGTGCCGTTGGTTTTATCCTGCAGCATAAATTCAAAACCGCTCACGTTTCCAAAACCTTGTATCGTTGGGAACGTGAAGAAAAATGCATTCGCGTCTTTTACTTTTGCTGCCACTTTTTGTGTCATCGCCGCTGTTATCGCATCTAAATTTTGAACAGCACCTCTTTCTTCCTGTGGCTTCATTCTTATAAAGCCTGCACCATAAGGAGAAGCATTTGCATTTGAAATAAAATTTAAACCTTCAATCTGATAATGATTTTTAGTAATTGGTTCATTCTTCACGATGTCTTCAATTTCTTTCATCGCTTTATGCGTTCTTTCCAAAGAACTTCCGGGAGGTGTGTTCACAGCATATAATAAAAAGCCCTGATCTTCTGTTGGAATAAATCCTGTTGGCGTTGTTTTCGTCATGGAGAAAGTAACGATTGCAACCAACGCCAATCCTGAAATGGCAATCCATTTTCTTTTTATCAAAAACTGAATTGATTTAATATACTTATCGGTCATTGCATTGAAACCAGAATTGAACGCAGCAAAAAAACGTGCGCTAAAACTTTTTTTCGTTGTATGATTTTCATCCGTGTGCGGATTTTTTAAAAACAATGCACACAATGCCGGACTAAGTGTTAATGCATTTACTGCAGAAATTAAAATAGCAATTGCCAATGTAAAAGCGAACTGACGATAGAACACACCGGCTGGCCCTTGCATAAACCCAACGGGAATAAATACAGCCGCCATAATCAAGGTGATGGAAATAATAGCACCTGATATTTCACTCATCGATTCTATCGTTGCATCAATTGCAGGTAGGCGTGTCCGTTCCATTTTTGAATGCACTGCTTCAACAACAACGATCGCATCATCCACCACAATTCCTATTGCTAATACCAATGCAAATAATGTAAGCAGGTTAATGCTGAAACCAAACAATCTCATAAAAAAGAAAGTGCCTATAATAGCCACTGGCACTGCAATTGCAGGGATCAATGTGGAACGAAAATTTTGTAGGAAAATAAACACAACGATGAACACCAATATGAATGCTTCAATCAATGTTTCTTTCACCTGACTAATAGATGCATCCAAAAATTCTTTAGAGTTGTACATTATCACAGGCTCAACACCTTTGGGCAAAGTGGTTGCAAATTCTTTTAGCTGACGTTCGGCTTCTGTTAATATATCATTTGCATTTGAACCTGCAGTTTGAAAAATGGCAACACCAGAAGTTGGCTTTCCATTCAGCAAACTATTTGCTGTGTAAGCTGATGAACCAAACTCCACACGTGCAACATCTTTCAACCGAATAGCAGAACCATTTGCATTTGCTTTGATAATTATGTTTTCATAATCACCAGGCTGATTCAATTTGCCTTTATACTTCAACACATATTCAAAAACTTCTTTGCTGCTTTGTCCCAATCGTCCCGGTGCTGCTTCGAGGCTCTGGTCTTTAATTGCATTTGTTACATCCTGCGGAGAAAGATTATATGCAGTCAATCTATCTGGCTTCAACCAAATGCGCATAGAATAATCGCGTGTACCAAATGGTTGTGCCTGACCAACTCCAGGGATGCGTTGCAGTTGTGGAACTAAATTTATCTTGATATAGTTCTGCAAAAAAGTTTCATTATATGCAGTGTCACTGCTTTTCAATGCAACAAACATAATAATGCTGTTCTGCACCTTCTGTGTTGAAACGCCCGCCTGCACTACTTCTTGTGGTATCTGACTAATCGCTTTCGACACACGGTTCTGTACATTCACTGCTGCAATATCAGGATCAGTGCCTTGTTTAAAATAAACATTCAGCGTCATTGTGCCGTCGTTGCTAGAGTTGGAAGTCATGTACGTCATGTTCTCTACACCATTGATTGATTCTTCAATCGGCGTGGCAACAGAACGCGCAACCACTTCTGCATTTGCACCAGGATAAGCCGCTGTGACCTGCACCGTTGGCGGCGCAATATCAGGGAACTGTGTAATGGGCAAAGTGGTCAATGATATAATTCCCAGCAATAGTAAAATGATGGAGATGACCGTTGAGAGAACGGGTCTCTCAATAAATTTTCTTAACATAATATGATGTAGTTGATTTAATAGCAGCGCTTGATAAAATTTATTTTGCGCTGTACTTTTTAATTTCTTTTTGAGCCGAGCAATTGTTCTTAAATCAACATCGTTGCGTCGCACTCTTGTACATTCTGTTCTTTATTGGGCTTTGGTTTGCCATCTCGAAATTCATTATCAATTTTCTCCGTCATAAATGACGGAGCTAGCTATAACATTCCTCAATTCATTTTCACATTGAGCTATTTTCAAATTTTCACATTA
>CAIYPC010000587.1 GCA_903927975.1 uncultured Bacteroidota bacterium
ATTTTTAGCAATCGGCGTATTGACAGTTTGTATTATTTTTTTATTAAGAAGAAATGTGGTGAAGCTGAAACGTTTTATCAGCAAAGATTTGGATGGATGGCCAAGAAGCGATGCAAATTATATATTGATTTCCGAAATCATTTTGATGACATTATTTATTACCATGAATGCAGCAGATACTTTGTTGCAATCAAGAGGATACGGTCATTATGCAGAACATGGCACAGGCAATTTTGCATTCTCTCAAATCCTTCATCCGCTTCTAAATAATTTTAGTGATAATGGATTGGTTACATTAGAAAGAACATGTTGGTGGCTGCACATTCTCGGCATATTTGCATTTCTGAATTATCTCCCCTATTCAAAACATCTCCATATTTTATTGGCATTCCCTAACGCTTATTATGCGAGGCTTTGGCCTGAAGGGAAAATGCGAAATATGCCAGAGATACAAAAAGAAGTGTTGTATGCCATGCAGCCAGAACTCGCACCAGCAGAGGCTTCTGCGCCATCAAAGTTTGGCGCAAAAGATATTTCCGATCTGAGCTGGAGGAATTTATTAGATGCATATTCATGCACCGAATGTGGAAGATGCACTGCAGCTTGCCCTGCAAACATTACCGGAAAATTATTATCGCCCAGAAAAATTATGATGGATACGCGTGACCGTGCCGATGAAGTGGGAAAGAATATAAAAGCAAATGGATTATTTAAAGATGATGGAAAAAATTTGTTGAATTATATTTCTGTTGAAGAGCTTCGTGCATGCACAAGTTGCAATGCATGCGTGGAAGAATGCCCCGTGAGCATCAGCCCGCTTGAAATTATTTTAGAATTAAGAAGAGCATTGGTGATGGAAGATAGCAATGCGCCACAAGAATGGAACAGCATGTTCAGCAATGTAGAAAATAATTTTGCGCCCTGGAAATTTGCGCCGGATGAGAGGGACAAGTGGGCAACAGAGTGATAAGTTTTAAGTGGTAAGTGTTAAGTGGTCTGAACTTATCACTTAAAACTTATGACTTATCACTTATAACTTCTCCATCCCATCTTTCTTCACTATCATTTTCCAAATCAAAATAATTGCAGTGATGGCGAAAATGCCCCCGATTGACCAGTTCAATATTTTTTGATTACTGTTGAGTTTATCAACGATAAATCTTCCCCCGAAAATAAAAATGGAATTGCCGATGAAAGTGCCAATGCCAATTCCCGCTATATAAAAATTGTAATCCTGATTTTTTGCCTGCAATATTTTTTTAGTGAATAGCACTGTGCTCCAGCCAAACCAAAATGGGATCTGAACAGGGTTAACCGCGCTCATTACAATGCCGAGAAAAAATTTTGGCAGCGTGCTGCTGAGTATAATATTTTTTCCGCCAGATGGTTTTGCAGCAGCTACAAAACTTGTAACGGCCAATGCAATAACAATCAATATAGAAATCCACTCCAGCATGCGGAACAATTGTTTTCTTTGGCGAACCCAATCCATTGCTACCAAAGAAATGCGCACATAAATCATTTCAACTATCAATGCACCGAGCGAAAAATAAATTGCTTGTGTCAAACCTTCGCTTGCTGAAATCTGCATGGCAGCTACATTCAGTGTGCCCAATGGCAGGGCACCTAGAAAACTGATGAATAATCCTGTGATAAAAATTCGCAACAATTGCATGGCGAAAGATAATATAATTTACTTGCCATGGAAAAAACTCATTTAGTTTTTGCTAATAAACATTATTTGAAGGGTCTGTATTTAATTGAACAACATCAGGTGCTTTCACATACGTTGTATTGTATCGGAATTGAAGATCAACTGTTGTCAATATTTTAAATGAATTATTATATGGAACATTTCTAGGGAAGTAAACTCCTCTTATTTCTATGGTGCCGAACACCAAATTTTCATTACGAGTACGAACGCCACACCCAACTCCATAATAGGCATCCCCTTTCGAAAAATCTTGTTGTTTGGTTAATAAAACTGCATCTGCAAAAACAAATGGTGCAAACTTGAACCCGAATAATTTATATTTAAGGAACATGAAAGTTTCTTCGTGAAGGCTGATCCGTTGCTGACCTGTTGTTGAATCGGAACTGAAATAGCGAAGGCCAAAAGGATTGTCAATTCTCAGTGGATCAATTGCTGTGTTGTTGAACAATCTTGTGTAGCTAGTATTCACATATTGTCGAAGTTTCACATTGCCAATGAAAAAAAGTCTGCTGAAAACGCTTCCGCCAACAAGCACACTCACATCCTCAATTTGGCCTTTATGAAGAAAAGCCCCGGTGCGCAAAAAATATTGAAAGAAATCACTTTGTGTCGTAGTGATATATTTATTGATCTCAGCTCCTGCGTATATTCTTGACAAATTCACTTGCCTGTACCACCCGCTTGTGAAAGCTATATTATACCCATGCGGCATATCTTCAGTTGTTCCAAATCCATAAATATAATTTGTTTTAAAAAAGTCTTGCTTGAATAAGGTAAGCTGCGCAAGCACAGCTTCTCTATCATTGAATTTAAAATTGAAATTGTTGCCAATCTGATATGGTATATGCGCAAAATTATTTTGGAAATAGCGCAAGCTTAAAAACTGCCTGTCGCGCACCGGATGTTTGAATGAATATTTATTGGCATTGAGCGCATAACCCGCCCAAACATCAACCGTATTGTAGCGATATTTATAAAACAAACTATCAGGCTGCTGATAAGAATTATAGCTGCTGTTTGTTCCAACAAGTAAGCCTCCCGCAAAATGTTTGAATTCTGAAACAAGTGGTCTGTCAAGTCTTATTGACCATGCGGTTTCTTCAGGAAGACCATTAGCCAGATTGTTATTGATGGTAGTATAAACCAGTGCAACATTTACAAATGAATGCGCGATGCTTGTTTTATTATACATCAATTCATATCCGAATGCGGGAGAACGTGTAGTTTGAAATAGCGCAGCACCTTCAATTCTTTGCCCTTGCCCGAGGAAGTTGTTTTCACTTGCCTGCACTTTGAAGTTATTGTTGCTAACGCCATTTAGCTGTCCGGAAATACTGAACAAATCTTTTGTGATAACTTCCAGATCCACTGAATCAGGCTCACCGGGAATTTCATCCACTTCAATTCTTGCATCCTGAATAAAATTCAACGAACGAAGAAAGCGTTCATTGTCGGCTAATTTATAAGCATCGAGTGCCGTATTTTCTTTAATAAATAAATTATCTTCTATTACCCAATCCCTGGAATCACGGTGAAGGTGATTTAAAATATTTGTGCCGAAATAGGTAATCTTCTTTGATGTGTCAGCAAACATTTTTTCGAAACCGAATTTTCGGATAATGATTTTTCGGATACCCTTTCCTTGGTATGCTAAAAACTGCTGTTCACTTTTAATTGCTTTGGGGATCGTGTCTGCCTGAGCTCTGGATACTGCATTCATCACAAGCTTGAAAATATTATTTTTTCTCCTAGGGGTAAGCGTTGTGGTGTCTTTTGCCTGACCAAATAAATTGATACTAATAAAAAGGAATATTAAGACAGGAAAAACGGACAATAATCTTATCTGTAGGGCTTGCTTCAATGTATATAAAGATAAGATATTACATTAAAAAGATTGGGTGAATAACAATTAATGAAAACCTAATCAATTCAAAATATCTTACTAGAAAGAAATGAAAGATTAATCGTAAGAAGTAGCAGTCACAATTCCCCTGTTCACGGCTTCTATTCTGGTAGAATCGATATGCCTTTGTTCCTTGGCATCAGGAATATCTGGGAGAAATTTAGCCTGAGTTTTTTCCTGTGAATTTCTTTTGGTTGCGTGTGCAAAAGCTATAACAGCAATGATGAATAGCAAATATCTTAAGTCCTTCATGTTGATTTTTTAAAGCCTTAATATTTCAATCTCCAATCGTATTTACCAATCCCATGCCATTTACTACTGAAATCTTAGCCTTTATTTAAACACGAAGCTGCACAAAGTTTTCAACAAAAAATTTAAAATGAGGATAAGCTATTCCACAACTTTTCCAGCAAAAAAAGATACACAGTTTGTAGAATTATTTTCTCAATGTGATTGTTGTGATGAAAAATATCCTATCTCGTCATCCAGGTTTAAGAATGGATATCTCGATTTTAGCAGTAACGATTTCTCCAAATAATCATTCAGAAAAGCTTGATGCAATTTCGTCGAAGGCTGAAATGCTTTGTGCTTTTTAGCAGCAGCAATTTTCTTTACTGCCTTCATAATATGAAGCGATTCGTCATCCAGAAAATGTTTTACAAAATTTTGGTGAACGAATTCAGTAGCCTGATAATTTGGATGAACCATATCAATATCATAAAACCGATAATCGCGCAGCACATCAATCACCAATTCGTAAGCTGGAAAATAATAAAGCTTGTCGAATTTATTAACGAGATGATGAACAGCTTCGATTAGCCGGGCTTTGCTGCGATTGTTTTCAACGACGCCATCCCTGATGTGTCGGACGGGACTTACGGTAAAAATTATTCTTAGATCATTATTAAATTGAAATAATTGATGAACACAATTATCCAATATGGAATTGATTTCTTCAATCGTCATTAAATGTTTGTTGAACCATTGCGCAGGCGCACGATGACAGTTGGCAACTCCCGCATTCGCTTCATTCAAGGATGCCGAAAAGGGTGCATTATCATTTAGGCGATATGAAAATGAAGAACCAAGCGTGATGATGACCCATTTTGTTTTTTTAAGAAATGAATGAGCCTGATTTTGAGATTGATTGATAAACCCTAATGTTTCACCCTTATCGGTTTTTGAAAAAATGCTGTGGTGTTGCCAGCTTTGCCACAGTTCATTTAAATAAAAAATCTCGCTTTCGTTATATGTCTTAGGCTGTATATAAGAAATGATATTTGATGCAACACTGTGTGGATCGAACAAAATCCCATTCGGGTTTTGAAGCACATCAAATTTTAAATCTTTTAAATGATTGCCAATATGCTCAGTAAAGCAAGAACCAATAAGCAACAAAGGATCCCGATAATTAATTTTCCTATCTGGTTCTTTAATATCGATATCTAACATGAAATCCATACGATAAAACTCCTCACTTATTAAAATTATAAATTAAGGTCATTGTTTTGCCGAATGGCAGGGTTCGCCATTCGCTGATTAATTCTATCAGATAATTTCTTACTGCTGAAATTTCTTCGTCTTTTAAAACAGGCGAACTGATTGTTTTATTCATCTTCTTAAATGATTGCCTCACGGTCTCATTAAAATCTTCAAGTTTCCCTTGTGCAGTTTCCATCAAAAATAAATTCGCCATGTTCTCAGCATAAACGGCCTCATCAGTAACTTGTATCTGCATCCTTTTTTCACGGTTCTCAAAATCCTTCACATCCATGCCATTATTAAGCATTCCCATAAAGGCAGTTGTGCAATGCAAAGTTTTTTCGATGGCGAAATGGCTAAGATCGTGAACCACAAAAAAATCATCTGATTTCATCCAAGTTTCCGAGCCATTGTCCCTGAGATATGAAATGATATGAGACTTGTCTTTATTTTTTGTTATCCTTAATTCCATTTTCTTTTATTAACCAACAAAAATTTCGTTTGCAATAATTAGGCTTTCCCGCAGCGCATCTTCATTCAAATCTTTTAATAAATTCAGCTCCTTAAAATATCCAATCATAAGCTCGGTATCCATATTGCCAACCAATTCATCATTCGCCATTGGACAGCCGCCAATGCCCTTCAGTGCGCCATCAAATCTTCTGCATCCTGCTTTTAGTGCTGCATCAATTTTAGCTTTTCGATCTAATGGAGCAGAATGGAGATGAACACCAATTTTATGCAATGGAAATTTTTTTATCGGATAGTCAGTTATTGAAAAAATTTGCTCTGGCGTTGCAAGTCCTACCGTATCTGCCAATGAAATTATTTTCACATCCAGCGCAGTTATTTTATTTACCCAATCAAAAACAATCTCTTCAGAAAATGGATCACCATAGGGATTGCCAAAGCCCATAGATATATAAATAACAAGCTCCTTGTTTTTCTTCAGACAAATATTTTGTATTTCTTCCACTCTTCTCAGTGATTGTTCAATGGTACTATTCGTATTTCTTAATTGGAAAGTTTCTGAAACAGAAAAAGGAAAGCCCAGATAAGTTATCTGATCATATTCGGATGCTTCTTCAGCACCTCGAACATTCGCGATAATCGCTAACAATTTTGATTTTGAATTTTCAATTTGTAAACCATGTAATACCTCTTTTGTGTCTGCCATTTGAGGAATTGCTTTTGCAGAAACAAAACTTCCAAAATCAATGGTATCAAACCCAACCTTCAGCAGTGAATTGATGTATTCGATTTTCTTAATTGTAGGAATGAATTTCTCCCACCCCTGCATAGCGTCACGAGGGCATTCAATAAGTTGAA
>CAIYPC010000588.1 GCA_903927975.1 uncultured Bacteroidota bacterium
ATTACTGAGACTTAATTTTATGCCAACACCATCCGACGGAAGAGGTTTTCTATCTATGGTACGCTTTTTATAAGCATACTCATCTTTATAATATTCGTGCCTGCTCAATGAATCGGCGGAATAATTTTTCTGACTATTTACTGTGACTGTTGACAATGTGGTTGCATGTGGCTTCAATGAAATATCATAAACATTGTGAAGCATGAAATAATCTGCAGTAATCGTATCCTGAAAATAAGATGTGGATGAAAATATCAATGTGTCTCCTTCTTTTGCTTCAATCTTATAATTGCCGCCTAAATCTGATACATTGCTTTTTTGTTTTGAAATATTTCTGACAGTTGCATAAGGAACTACTTCATCGCCTTTTGCATTATATATTTTTCCACTCACAAATTGCTGGCAAAAAGAAAACGAAGGCAAAATGATAAACAAGGACAAGGCAAAAAAGGCATAGCGATGTAGCATCGCTCTAAATTAATGATCGCAATAAGAATTATTGTTGATGGCCAACAAATGTTTTGTTAAACTAGCTAAACAACAAATGGAATAATCGCATATCTCTCTTTCGGGTAATCACTAAATTTATTTTTGTACCATTTGTGATGGGAAATTGCACGAGGCACAAGATTCGCCGCGGTCCATATAAAAAAACAAACTGCAGGAAGATTCCAGCATAATATAGCAAAGCCACACCATTCTATCAATTCCCCAAAAAGATTCGGGCAACTGATATAATCGAACAACCATTTTTTCGGGATCACATAATGCGTTTCATCCGGCTTGCGAAGATGTATGAGCATATCATCTGCTTTCCAGTTAATGAACATGCCAGAGAAAAATAAAATCGTTCCGATTACAAAACGGAAATCAGTTAGCCACGCAAAATCATAGTGTGCAAAATGTACAAAATAATATCCCAAAGAAAATCCGTTCATGATGTTGAAAAAAATAGCAGAGCATACAATCAGCAGTGGCATTTTTTTCCCTTTTGTATGAATACGAAAAGGAAAAATAAATGTGCGGTTGAAATAATGAAGACAAAAAAAACTGATAATTATCCACGATGCCGTAGAAAGCGAATTTGCATTTGGGAGAATAAAAATTGAGAGCACCGCAAGCACCGTGAATTCCATAATCATCCAGCCAATTTTATTGCTGATTGCTGGTCCCCATTTTGCGGAGGCATGCCTACCATAGGGAGCCGCAATTTTTAAGAGCACAAAGAAAACAATCACAGCCAACGCGATCCATGCAAATAAAAATAATCGATAAGAAGAATAAGAAATGATTAGTGAATCCATCAACATAAAGCTATTGGGTTATTATAGGAGATAAGGTATAAACAAGATAACGCTTTTGCAGATTAAATGAATGAGCTTCAAAAATGGATTTATATTATAACTTAGATAATGTTTTTAAATAAAATCTATTTTTTATGTCAATCACTATTAAAAGGATTTATGAAGATTACGATAAAGCAGACGGATATCGCATGTTGGTTGATAGGCTTTGGCCAAGAGGGGTAAAAAAGGAAGCTGCGAAATTAGATGAATGGAATAAAGACATTG
>CAIYPC010000589.1 GCA_903927975.1 uncultured Bacteroidota bacterium
AAAAGTCTCTTTGCCTTCTATTCTTACCACTGGAAAAGAGCAATCTTGAAAATTACCTCTGGTAAATCTATTAATTGTAAATTTATTCTTACCTGAACCTAAAATACAAACTATTATAAGGTCACCACTATCCCATTGTCCAATTACTAAAAGATCAGTATAACCATTGTTGTCAAAATCAGCTTTTATATAAGATTTAGTTTTCAGTGAATCACAAAGTCTCTGGCAATCTTTATCGCTAAATTTTAAGTCAGTATTAATTTTAAAACGAGCGTAGTTTTTGTAAATAGATTTTATTAATGCTTCAATTTGCTTTGGGTCATTTATATCATCAATTTTATTATGATGCCTAACAACATTTGTATCATTATATGTTTGTCCATAGCAAGCAATAGAAAGCATCGCGATTGTGAGCTGTATCAATATTAGATGTTTCATATTTAATTTTTGAAATAATCGCTTTCAACAATTAGGGATTTATGAAGCTCAATTGCTTCTGGACTTAGAAAATATTCTCCTCACATCTACAAAGAATATGGGTTGGCGAGGACACCAACCCATAGAGCATTTCTAATCATTCTAACGCCAACGTCTATCCCAATTTCACTTCCCAGCCATCTCTGTAATTGCGTTTCACAAATTGATTGGCTTCATCGAAATTGGTAATCTTCATATTCACAGCATCCCATAATAACTTCTTTCTTCCAGGAAAACTTTTGCCATCACTGCCTTTAATATTCCAACTTCTAAGTGCAAGGTTGCCCATTAAAATGGTTTCAGTCAATGGTCCTGCATATTCAAAAGAAGAACTCAATTCATTTTTGCCATAGCCGGCAATGCAAGCATTCACCCATTGCACATAATGCCCTTCTGGCACACGAGCTAATGTTTTCGGAACATTTACTTCTTTTGTTCTTGATGTTGGCAATAATTGCGGATTGGCTCCATAAGTGCCGCACATCATTTTCCCTTTCGTGCCTTCAATGATCACGCCTCCATCTTCACTTCCACCCATTCTTTCATCAGCACCTAATTCCTCAGGACGTTCAGGAATAATACCTCCATCCATCCAATGCAATTTCACATCGGGTTTTCCAGCTTTGCCCGGAAATTTTAAAATCACTGACGAAGAAACAGGACAGCTCTCAGGATAATAAGCTGAGTTCCACATTTTTTCATAAATAGTCCCTTCGCTACATTCCACTTCTGATGGATAACCAAGACCGACAGTTTTGAATGCAGGATCAATTAAATGACAACCCATATCGCCAAGCGCACCAGTACCAAAATTCCAGAACCCGCGCCAGCTAAATGGAACATATTCTTTATGATATTCCTGGAACTGTGCTGGTCCGAGCCATAGATCCCAATCCAACTCTTTTGGGATATCATCTTTTGTTTTTGGAGTGCCGCCGCCCTGTGGCCACACAGGTCTGTTCGTCCACACAATTATTTTATGTGCATCACCAATGATGCCGGCATTATACCATTCCTGCATTTGCCGAACACCATCGCCACTTGATCCCTGATTGCCCATTTGCGTTACTACTTTATATCGGTTAGCCATCTCCGTTAACATACGTGCTTCATAAATATCATGGGTCATCGGTTTTTGCACATACACATGCTTGCCCAATTGCATTGCAGATGCAGCAGCGATTGCATGAATATTATCAGGCGTGGAAACAGAAACCGCATCAATATGTTTATGCTCTTTGTGCAGCATCTCGCGAAAATCTTTATAATATTTTGCTTTCGGAAAACGCTTCACTGAATTTGCTGCTTGTTTTTCATCCACATCGCAGAGATATGCAACTTCCACTTTTCCGCTTTCAAAAAAATTCTTCAGATCGCTTTCACCCTTGCCACCGGCACCAATCCCCGCCACGATCAGTTTATCACTTGGTGCCACGAAACCACGACCCAGCACATGTCTTGGAACAATAAAAAAACCAGCCGCAGCAAGTGCTGATGTTTGTAGAAATTTTCTGCGCGATGGATTAGGAATGTTTTTGCTTTTCATATAACAAATACTTAATTGATGAATGAAAAAATTTGAAGCAGTAATTTAGAAAAAAAGATGAACGCGTAGAAAAAGAAATTTTTCAAATCAAAGATTGCGAAAAATAAGTAGGAGGAATTTTTGAAGAAGGCTAACAATATTTAACTCACATCACAACAATCGATGTAAAATAATAATCAACTCAAATTGATTTTAATTCTTGTAAATCAACAGCGGCATTATATCCCGAACACCGTTCTTTCTCTTGCGTTTTCCAAAAGTGCCACAACATCTTTTTCTGTTCCAGTGAAAGGACCTGATGATTCAATTTTTAATGTGGCCATCGCTGCGGCAAATTCTCCGGCATTTCTGAAGCTAGATCCTTTTGAGCGCATATATAAATAACCCGCCATGTAAGTGTCGCCGCAGCCTGTTGCATCAACAACTGATGTAATCGGGCTGTATGCAGGAATATTGTAGAAACGATTGCCATCATAAATAACCGAACCCCTACTTCCCAACGTGATCGCAATTTCCTGAACACCCCAATCATACAAAATTTTCGCGCCCTGTTTCACATCCGTGCAACCAGTCAGTGCCTCCATTTCATATTCATTTGCCTTTAAAAAATGAACATATTGTAGTGATTGTTTTTTCGCCGGCCAATCAACAGCAAATACTTTTTTATTTTCAACTTTGCGCAAGTAGCCTTGCACATCCAAAGAAACTTTTCCTTTTCCTGATAATAATTTGATTACTTCAACTGGAAAATCATCTGCCAACAATGGCCCAAGATGAAAAATTTCAGCTTCAGCATTTTGCAATTGCTCAACTGTAAACGGAGCCCCTTTTCTAATCACACGCTGAGTGCGCTGATCTTGATCTTCTGCATAATTATTTTCAAAATAAACAGTATGTTCAGAAAAAGCAGGCACCTCCACTTTTATCCCGATTTCACGAAGATCGTCCACAAAATGCATTTCTTTTTTTGCAAGAGAAGTAATCAACATATAGCGGAGCTTCAAATTGCTAAGGGCATTCGAGAAATAAAAAGAAGTGCCGCCCGCCATGTGAACTACCGATCTTTTGGTAACTACCTTATCTAACGTGATATGTCCAATGCAACAAATGTTGTACATCAATTAAAATTTTAAAGCTGCTATTTATGGTTTTGCAATTTCCGTACCCAAGGGAAATTAAAAGGCAAAAGTAAATTATGAAAAAGATAAATGCCCTAAAAAACTATATTGTTTTCGTAGAAAAATGGAGATGAACGGGTGAATTAGCATAATATTAGATAATTTCTAAAGAATCACCGTTTAATTGAACGTTCAAATGATTGATAATTTTAATGGTTGAGGCAAAGATGGGGAAGAATATCAACGTGTGGGCTAACTTTATGCAATCGACTATTTCATCAAAATAAATTTTCATGCTGCCGAGAAGACGCTTTATTAAAAATATTGGTTTGGCATTATGCTCAACTTTGTTGACTGATCGGATTTTTGCAATACCTGCATGTTATCATCAAAACGCAAAACCATTGCGGATCGGTTTCATAACAGATCTGCACCATTTGCAATTCAAACAAAATGAAGAAGCGCGGATGAAAAGCTTTATGGATGAAGTGATGAAATCTTCTCCTGACTTTATTATTCAATGTGGCGATTTCTGCAGACCAGTTGGATCAGACGGCATCATGAAAGAATGGAACCGATTTAAGGGTCCAAAATATCATGTGCTAGGCAATCATGATATGGATGTTTGTAGCAAAGAAACAATCATGAAATTGTGGGGCATGGAAAAGCGTTATTATTCTTTTGATGAAAATGGTTTTCATTTTGTTGTGATGGATAGAAATTTTTTGAAGAATGATGATGGAAGTTTGGTTGATTACAACACTGATAATTTTGGTCCTGCGCCTTCACCAAAAAGAAATTTTAGTGATAAAGAACAATTGGAATGGCTGAAAGAAGATCTGGCAAATGCAAAATATCCGATTATTGTTTTTATGCACCAACCGGTTTTCATCACCGATTTTTTTCAGGAGATTGGTAATGCACATGAAATACTTGCAATTTTTGATGAAGCAAATTTCAAAGCAACCGAAAGAGGAAGTTCAGCAAAAGTAGCAGCCGTTTTTATGGGCCATGATCATGACGACAGATATGGAGAGCGCAACGGCGTTCACTATTTTATTATTAATAGTTCTACGTATGTATATGCTGATGGTCAGCCTTTTTATTTTGAAGAACCACTCTATGCTTTTTTGACTTTAGATCCAAAAGGAAAATTGATAATCGAGGGAAAAAGCACGAAATATAAGAAAGCGCCGGATTCAATTGTGTCAAGATTTCCGACGAAGATTAGTAATCATGAGGTGAAAATATGAATTTATTTAATAAAATTAGTTTCAATTAGCTGATAGAAAAAACTAAAAAATTTTCAGATTCAACCTTAACTCAGTAAATTGGTTTAACTAAAAACCCATTAATCATCGTGCGCAAAATCGTAATATTATTCTTATTCTCGAATTATATTGGATTAAAAGCACAAGATCTGCAGAACACAGAATGGTTTCAGATTAAAGCACAGAGAAAAGATGGCAGCAGAATCCTCACCTTGCCTCACACGCATTTACATACTATAAAATATTTTTTCAAAAAAGACTCGGTATTGATTTCTACAAATGATCAATATGCTAAAAAATTAAACTATTCTGTTAGCGATCATATATTGACAATTGGTAAATCACAAAAATTTATGATCGATACAGTAAATGAAATAGTGCTTTCCTTAACAGAAATTCCTTCAAAAAAACTAACCGATGATAGAATAAGTAGCTATGATTTTGTGAATAGCCGATTTATGTTTGAATATTTGAGGCAAACGCAGCAAATCAAAATTTTTGGAGATTCTTTAATTGAATCCAATGATAAATTCAGCCCAACGTTTAATGGAAAACTAGATAGCCTTTTTATGGTTGCATTCTTTCCATTTGACGATAAAAAGATATCAGGAACTATGATAATGGATGCTAACGGCGAGATTAAAAGCGTTGCACTTGATCCTAATAAGCAATTTAAAGAAGAAGATGAAGAAAAAATGATTGATATTTTCCAATCTACAAGCGGCTCGTGGAACTTGCCTGAAAAACCTGAACATCTTGGGTTTAAAATTGATTTTGCGGTGAATTTTTCTCAGTACGCCAACGTTTACGCCATATTTATCCAATTCCATTCAAAGGATATGTCTCAATTCGTCGACCCAGAATTACTTGGTCGCATAGCAGTCGATGCTGAATACTATTTTTCGAAAGGCCTCGATTTTCTAAAAAACGATAAGACAGAAAAGGCTATAGAACAATTTAATAAATCTATCGAGATTAGCCCGATATTTTTAGATGCCTATTATGATCTGGTATATGCTTATAGAAAAACCGGGAATTCAAAATTGCTCTGCGAAACCATTAGCAAGCTGAAGGAAATGGGACAAGTGCCAGCAGAAGAACTTTACGATAAGTATTGTAAATGACTCAATCATGTATCGCAAGTTTATTCCATGAAGCATCTCTGTCAATAGAATTCGTAACGTACAAGTCAGTAATTTCTCTGAGGCGGGACAGGCAACAACGATACAGAATCAGTGGATAATGCTCTTCAACAAAAAATTTCAACAAAAAAAGGCATCGAATAATTCTTACAAAAAATCATTCAATGCCTTTTAAAAACTTATCACTTACCACTTTTCACTAAACCCCCAAACTCCATCCATCTCTATAAGTTCTTTTCACAAATTGGTTCGCATCATCAAAGTTGGTGATCTTCATGTTCGGGCCATCCCATAATAATTTAATATGCCGACCGGGATAATCAAATTCTCCTTTGTCATTTTTCTTTTGAATATCATAACTGCGAATGGCAAGATTGCCCATCAGCACACTTTCTGTTAGCGGGCCTGCAATATCAAAATGTGAACTGAGATTTTTTGCTTTATCGCTTCCATATCCCGCCTTGATTGCGTCTATCCATGAATCATAATGACCGATTTCATCAGCACCCGGCACACGCGCCACGGTTTGAGGCACTTTGGTTTCTTTAGTTCTTGAAGTAGGCAGCAGTTGTGGATCCGCACCATAAGTGCCGCACATCATGCTGCTTTTCGATCCGATAAAATAAGTGCCATTGCCACCATCGCCAAATGTTTCGTTCGATCCTAGCTCTACCGGTCTTGTAGGTTGAATGCCACCATCCATCCAATGCAGCTCAACATCAGGTTTTCCATTCTGACCTTTAAAAGTTAAAGTGATGTGGGATGCTATCGGACCGCTATCAGGATAATATGCTTTGTTCCAGTTCGAAATATATTTTGTTGCCACGCTGCACTCCGCAGAAATCGGATATCCAAGACCAAGCACTGCAAACGCAGGCGCCATAATATGACAAGCCATATCGCCCAATGCACCGGTACCATAATCCCACCAGCCGCGCCAATTGAACGGAAGCACACCTTCAAAATAATCTTTCTTTGGTGCAGTGCCGAGCCAAAGATCATAATCCAACCCTTGAGGAATAGGCGAAGAAGTTGTAGGCCGTGCTACTCCCTGTGGCCAGATAGGCCTATCCGTGAAACAATATACTGTGTGTACATCGCCCAGCAGCCCTGCATTATACCAATCCTGCAACATTCTCACACCATCACCTGATGAACCTTGGTTGCCCATCTGCGTAACTACTTTATATCTATGCGCAGCTTGTGTAAGCATACGCGCTTCATAAATATCATGCGTTAATGGCTTCTGCACATAAACATGTTTGTGCAATTGCATCGCGGCCATTGCAGCAACTGCATGTTGATGATCGGGTATTGAGACTGTAACCGCATCAATATATTTTGCTTCTTTGGAAAGCATTTCGCGGTAGTCTTTATAATATTTTGCTTTATCGAATTTTTTGCGGCCATTCACAGCCTGCCTGTCGTCCACATCGCACAAATAAGCAATCTCTGCTTTTCCTGTCTTGCTAATAAAATCAGTATCGACTTCACCTTTGCCGCCAACGCCAATCGCTGCAACTATTACTTTATCGCTTGGTGCTACAAAACCGCGACCCAACACATGTCTCGGCACAATAAAAAAACCTGCTGCCGCTAAAGATGAACTTTTCAAAAAATCCCTTCGGGAATTGTTTAATACATTTTTCTTTTTCATGAAACTTTTTTTCTATGGCTGTTAATTAAAAATGGATTGAGCCGTAATTTACGTTAAAGATGCATTAATGTCCCAAAAAAATTAATGTTCAATTGACATTTAATATTTAAAACATAATAGCCTGAAAAATGCCGAAGAAATATTTTCATTTCCGATTTGCTAAGAAACCTTGAAGGTTTATAAAACACTCGAAGTTAATTTTGCTCTCTAAAAAGCCTTCAAGGTTTTAGCGGAAAGTGCACAATCTGTGACAAGAGTTTTTTCCTTAGTTTTATCATCTCTGATTATCAATCCTCATATCATGAAGTATTTCATATCGACACTGATTATTTTCATTTCTTTTTTTGTATACAGTTTTGCTCAAACACGCGAACCTTTAAAAGTTAATTTCGAAAATTCTGCCGCCTATCGCTGGCTGAATAAAAAAGTGCTTGACAGTCGCTTGCTTGATGATATGGAAAATATTTCTACGTGGAATGGCTTCACAATCGGTGGCGAAGAAGTTGTTGATGCGAGAAAGATTTTTAAAAGAACAGAGGCAAAAAATGTCGCTGAAATATCTCTCAGTGCCGAACAAGTTCACTGCGGCAAACAATCTTTATTGATGCGCACTCCTACGCGATTGGAAGGCTTGCCACCAAAGAATGGCCGTGGCTGGGGACGTTCGGGAATCAGGAGGCATTTTGATGGTGAAGACTGGACGAAATTCAATCGCATTTCAATTTGGATTTATCCCGAGCTTCCCGGATTTTATACCGCGGCATTAGACATTCATCTTTTTAATGATGGCGTTAAAAAAATTCCTGCATTGTTTGGACAAGAAGGTGAAACATCTCTTGTACTTCGCAATCATGAATGGAACCATATTGTATGGGAAATAGGAAATGTTGCAAGAGATAAAATTACCAATCTTGAAATTTCTTATGGATTATCTGGCAGCGCTCCTGAGGAAGCAGATTCAATAAAATTTTATTTTGATCAATTGGATCTGCAGCTTGTTGATCCTGATAAAACAGAAGGTTGGGATGTTTGGAAAGATAGGATTTCGTATAGCCATGACGGTTATCAAACTGGTTCAGACAAAACGGCAATTGCAAATGGTCTTGATGCAAAAGAATTTAAATTGATCGATCGGGATAATGGAGAAATTGTTTTATCAAAATCCATTGAAAATAAAAATACAAATCTTGGCGATTTTCAGGTGATGGATTTTTCTGAAATCCGCAAGCCGGGGAATTATATTCTTGAAGCTGGCAGTATTGCCACACACACATTTCCTATCAACAATAATATTTGGGAAGAATCAATTTGGAAGGTAATCAATTTTTTATATGCCGAACGATGTGGCGCAGCAATACCTGGCGTGCATGGAGTTTGTCATCAGGATTGGAGTTGCGTACATAATGATAAGCGCATCATCATAAATGGCGGTTGGCATGATGCCGGTGATCTTACACAAGGTCTTGGCAACACGGCTGAAATTGATTATGGATTATTCAGCCTTGCAGAACATTTAAAAAACAGAAATGAAAATCCAGCGTTGTATAATCGGGTAATAGAAGAAGCTCGCTGGGGACTTGACTGGATCATTAAAACGAGTTTTAGCGATGGCTTTCGCAATGTAGGATCTATCAGTAGCCGAAGAACGAATGCAATTCTTGGTGATGATGATGATGTTACATCCACGGCGCGAAATAATCCGCTCGATAATTTTATGGCATCGACTGTGGAAGCAATTGGCGCAAGGGTTTTGAAAGATATTGATCCGAGATTATCAGCACTTGCATTAAAAATGGCAGAGGCTGATTGGAAATTCGGAATAGAAGGAATGAAAAATATTCAGGGAAGCAAAGAAATATGGACCGGCACTTTTGATTCTGATAATATTGAATTTGAAGTATCAGCAGAAGCGATACTTGCATCTGTTGATCTTTGGAAAATCACACATAATAAAATGTATGAAGAAAAAGCAGTTGCATTATCGCAGGTAATATTAAATTCTCAACAGCGCAAAAAAACTGATTGGGATATTCCACTGTCAGGATTTTTTTATACCAGTCCTGCGAAAGAAAGAATATTGCATTTCGTTCATCGAGGAAGAGATCAAGCTCATATTATAGCGCTCACCGAATTGTGCAAAGCATTTCCTAATCATCCGGATTATATGAAATGGTATTCTTCTATCACGCTCTATTCTGAATATTTAAAAACGATCAACAAATACACTTCGCCATATAATGTGATGCCTGCTTCCGTTTATTGCGACACAGAATATGTTCATGTGCCAGAGAGCCGTAAAGAATCTTTTAAAAAACAAGTGCTCAATGCCATGCCACTTGGGAAAGGACATTATCTAAGACTCTTTCCTGTGTGGATGGATTATCGTGGGCATTTCGGAACTATATTGCCACAAGCACAATCACTTCTTAGCGCCGCACATTTGCGCAATGATTTTGAATCTGCAGAAATTTCACAGCATCAGCTCGAATGGATCTTGGGCCGCAATCCTTTTTCCGAAAGCACGATGTATGGTGAAGGCTATGATTTTGCCCCATTATATACTCCATCCTCAGGCGATATGGTGGGAGCATTGCCCGTCGGCATTCAAACTTTTGAAGAAAATGATGCGCCTTATTGGCCTGTTCAAAGTACATGGACTTATAAAGAGGTTTGGGTTCATCCTGTTGCAAGATGGATTTGGTTGCTAAGTGATTTGTCAGGCGCCTCAATTGTTGAAGGACAAGCAAATTCAACAGTTATTTTCAAAGAAATATCTACAGCAAAGGAAATTGTTGCCGAGCCAGATCCAATTACTAATCATTTTCAAATAACATTGCCAGAAGGAAAATATAATATGATTTCAAACGGACATGCACAAACGAAAACATTTTTGTCGGGAGCAACCTATCATTTCGATTTACTTCCTAAACATGCTTTGGATTTTACAATCAACTCTAACCTCCAAGCACGACTCCATTTCATGAAGGCTTTTTCACGGGCGATTGCATTCTATATGTTCTCATAACCTTCATAACAAACGAGCCAATT